>DEIL01000182.1 GCA_002352445.1 Desulfobulbaceae bacterium UBA2775 | reverse complement strand
TTGTGTTAACCGTAAGATTTTGTGGTTGGCAGACTCTCAAATTCTTACGCGTGTCAACCATACAATCTAACCCCGATTAACGGGAAAAAAGCAGAGCATCTACACCCACCAGGATGAAGGGGATAAGTACCTTGGCTGTATATTTAACCACTTAATTCCAAAATACATTCCTCAATTTCTTGTTTTTTATTACAAAAATTCTGGAGTAAGGTCTAATATACCGAAACAGTTTTCAGAGTTAAGATGTAGGGTGGCCGGACTGCGCAAATATCGGGTTGGCGATTACAGAATCATATTTGCCATCACTGGCAATGATACTGTTTTAATCACCAGAAGTAAGCATCGAAGAGATGTTTACAAATAAATTGGCCAGCCTTCTCTGCAACTCCATCAAGCAGTTATTCCTCATACCGCTGTTCAATAATGAGGGCAGTCCTGACAAGCCATGTCACAACGGTGATGCCCAGAGACAAAATACCCAGCGTTACACCGAGTTCCACCCACGTCGGCAGATAATCAACTATTTCACCAAGTGGAGAAGGAATAAGACCAGGTACAATAAGCCCGATTCCTTTTTCCATCCAGACTGCTACAAACAGAAACCCACAGGCGGGCAGGAGCACCTTGGGATTGTTTTTCCCCGGGTTAAATGCGAGCACTAAAGTGGCTGCCAGATTGACACTCACTGAAGTCCAGATCCAGGGTACTAAAGAATTATGACCATCTATCCCGAAAAAGAGGTATATAGCAGAAATTGAGTGATGGGTCGGAAAATAGAATTCCTTGAATATTTCAGAAAAAAGCATAAGCAGATTGATAATCGCTGAAATGACGATAATCATTCGTAATTTGTTAAAAACCTTTGGATCAATTTTATAACTGGTGGCACTGTGAATGACCGCCAGAATTAACGTGATCAGGGCAGGGCCTGCTGCAAAGGCCGAAGCAAGAAAACGCGGCCCCATGAGTGGATTGTTCCAAAATGGTCTTGCCGGCAGCCCCTGATAGAGAAATGCTGTTACCATATGGATGGAAAAAGCCCAGAAAATTGACAAGAAAACAAAAGGCCGGTACTTTCTCTCGTCAGCTTTACGTCCCATATAATGACTGTAAAGAATATAAGCGGGAACAAGAGCGTTAAGCAGAAGATATCCATTTAATACAAGTACATCCCATGCCAGGATTGATGAAGGGAAGTTAAAGAGACCAATACCTGGAATCAGATGCCAGGCTTGAAGTGGCCCACCCATATCCACAACGATAAAAGAGAGGCACATAACCAAAGCACCCACTGCGACACCTTCACCAATGAGAACCACCCGGTGAAAATCGGGATCATGAAACATATACGCAGGCAGAATCAGCATGACAGCTGCAGCTGCAACACCCACAAGAAAAGTGAAGTTGGAAATATAAAAACCCCAACTGACAATATCAGTCATCCCTGTAACAGAGAGACCGTGCCGGGCCTGGAATGAATAGGCATATATTCCAATACCCATACCAATGAGTAGAAGAACCCTGAAAATCTGAAAGGGGATACTGCCCTTGAGATTCCAGCGGATAGCATCAACAAAAAAGGTTTTGAGATTTTTATCTGGGACTGCTTTCATGTAGCTCCTCTTGCGAATCTAACTAGTGTCTGTCCATAGATGAGATTATTTACTCTAAATAGAGGCACTCGACAAATTTAACCGCGGCATCGGTGATATCCCGGAGTCTCGTGCCTCGCTTACCGGAGGATTAAATTTTGAGAGCAACAAATAGTTAGGGTAAAAAGGCCATTTATGGACAGGCACTAACTAATAGTTAGAATTTTATAACCGTATCAGTCAATAAAATACCAAAATTTAGGTTGAGTACCGATTTCCTCTTTCATCCTGAAAACCTTTTTATGTTTCAGCACATAGCGGATCTCACTGTCTGGATCAAGCAGGTTACCAAAAACGCGCGCCCCTGTGGGGCAGGCCTCAACACAAGCAGGAAGCTTGCCTTTACGGGTACGCTGGATGCAGAAAGTACATTTTTCCATCTTACCCATCGGTCGCTTCCGGTTGCCAAGATAGTGCTGCTTGGTCGTGATTTCCTCTTTAGGTACTTCGCCTTTCCCCCAGTTGAACCTCCGTCCGTAATAGGGACAGGCTGCCTGACAATAACGGCAGCCAATACACCAGTTATAATCGACAACAACAATCCCGTCGGGTTCTTTCCAGGTCGCTTTGGTAGGACAGGCCTTGATACAGGGGGCGTTTTCACAGTGGAAACACTGGACGCCCATATAAAATTTATCATCCACCGGCACTTTATGATAATACTGGCCATCCCCGGTACTCGGATCAAGCTGCCCCGGCTCCATTTCAAAAATTCTGATATACTGAGTGTTAGTCTTGCGATCCAGGTTATTCTCTTTCACACAGGCGGTAACACATTCCATAAATCCTTCGCAGCGAGTAATGTTGAACGCATAACCGAAAAGTACCTTTTCAGTCGGCGGTTCAGTGCCGATCTGCACATCCATGTTATCCTGGAATTTTGCCAGCCTCTCCAACCGTGTCACTGTCTCATCTTTTTCTTCCTGAGACATAAGTCGGTAATTCTTCTTGAAATATTCCTGCCAGCGTAATTTTAATTCCCCGGCGGAGGCTGGATCAGCAGCCGACATATAGCTCGCAGCCAGTGCAGCGCTCCCGGCTGCCGCGGCAATCGATGCCCCTTTCAAAAACATGCGTCTGCTGCTTGGTTTCTCCAGGACATCTTCAATGATTGTTTTTGCTTCGTCTTTTTTTTGCGAACTCATTATATCCCTGTCAGTTCAACGGTACCGAATAGGTTGCCGGGAATCGTTTTTCAAATCGTGGAGAATGAGGATCATGACAACTTGCACAGTTATAAACCACACGGTCGCCGGCCCAGTTTGAAACTCGTTTGCCATGTGCTCCGCCTAACCAGTCACGTTTCTGACGAAAATGACACTGCCCGCAGAGCTGATAACTGTGATCGAAATCGACCTTTCTGCCCTTTTTACCCTCAAGATAGTTTCGGTCGTCAGGATGATGGCAGTCAATACAGCCCAACTCATCCCCTTTCCTGCCATGATTTATGATCACATTACCATGAGTCAACTCTAAGCCCTGAGTTACAAGAACCGGTTTATCCAAGTGACAGCTGCTGCATTTATATCGTTCTATAGCGTGTTTCCTTGCAAGAACCCGGAACGTACCGCCCTGATATTCTTCCTTTGCCAAAACCGTTTTCTGTGTCACGGGTCGAACTTGTTTGACCGATCGACTGTCAAATGGCTCATTGATACCTTTAATTTCTTCGAGAAGCGACTTTTCACTCGCTACAGCGACAGTACCATCCCTCAACAGTACGAACATGAGCAGAACAGAGATGATAGACAGAATAAAAAATTTGCTGTTTGTCTTCATATGAGGTTGTTGGTCAAACGTTATGGTTTGCGCACAAACTCTTGCAGCGGAGTCGTTTGCACAGCAGGGGCATGACACTGACGACAGTTTCCTCTAGCTGAATGATCTACCCTGATCTCAACCACAGCGCCCGGCCCGGTATGGCATGAAATGCAGTTTTCCCGCATCTGCAGACTGTGTGGAATCGGTGGCGGAGAACCACCCAGAAAAGATCTGCCAAGACGGGGCGGCATGATAGACTTCCACTCAGTTTCAACAAATTTCTCTTCGGTCAGAACTTGAGCATGACACTGATAACAGAGAGAATTCTCCGGGTGTGGTGTCACCGGAACAAACTTGCCGAACTCCTGGCTGTAGCCTCCTTTAGCATGACAGGAAAGGCAGTCAGTTTCATCACCGCTAAAGGTCAAATCAACCTCGTGAGGAATACGAGGAGGTGAACCGGGGTATTGACGCAGGTCATAAAAATCTGCCAGATTCCGATTTCCGGAGTCAGCAGACATATATATCTGTGGTGTTGCATCATAGGCTTCATAGATTTTTTTGCCCTGGTTATCAAAATCGCTTAAATCAACCGAAGCGGAAAACGCCTTAGAACCTGTAAAAATAAAAGCACAAAGGAGGAAAAGGGTTGATAGTTTCATCATGCTTTCTCCAGTCTCACGGCACATTTTTTATAGTCCGGCTGCTTGGAAATAGGACAGAATGCATCAAGTGTCACTTCATTGACCAGATAACTTTCATCAAAGAACGGTACAAAGACCATTCCCCGGGGCGGTACACCTCTACCTTTTATCTGGGCTGGTATTGTGATCTCACCGCGTCGGGAAATAATTTTTACCATTTCCCCGTTCACGATTCCAAGTTCAGCAGCATCTTCAGGATTGAGCTCAACATAGGAAGACGGCACAGCATTATGCAGAACCGGAATCCTTCTGGTCATTGATCCAGTATGCCAATGCTCAATAACCCGGCCGGTATTAAGCCAGAAATTATACTCACTGTCCGGAGATTCCGCAGCGGGTTCATAAGGGCGTGCCCATATCCAGGCTTTATGATCTTTCTTACCGTAAAAATCGAAATCCTTACCATTGGTACAGGCTGGATCATGTTTTGCATTGAAACGCCAGCGAGTTTCTTTGCCGTCAACAAACGGCCATTGCACCCCTGATCGTTTTTTCAAAACCTCATACGATGCCATCTCGTGCTTCGGCCCGGCATGGAACTTCCGATATTCTTCCCATATTTTGCCGATATAATCATCCTGTGTCCATGGGAACTGTTTCTCAAAGCCAAGTCTTTTGGCCACCTCGATAATCTGCCAGGTATCCGACATCGCTTCTCCCGGAGGTTTGACGATCTCGGCGAAATGCTGGGTACGCCGCTCGGAATTACCAAACATACCCTCCTGTTCCACCCACAAGGCGGCGGGCAGGATCACATCGGCAACATCAGTGGTTGGTGTTGGATAAACATCAGAAACAACGACAAAACGATCGTCTTTTAAGGCACCGTCACGATAGCGGCGCAGGTTCGGCATGGTGACCATCGGGTTTGTCACCTGAATCCAGATGAATTTAATATCTCCCCGGTCAAGGGCGCGGAACATCTCTACAGTATGATAGGTCGGTTTAGGATCGATATTACTAACCGGGACATCCCAGATTTCCGCAGCCATCTCCCTGTGAGGTTCTTTCATAACCACACCATGAGGCAACTTATGGGTGAGTGTCCCTACCTCACGAACAGTTCCACAGGCACTCGGTTGACCTGTCAGGGAGAAGGGGCTATTCCCCGGAGTTGAAATTTTACCGACCAGCAGGTGGATATTATAAACGAGATTGTTGATCCAGGTTCCCCTGGTGTGCTGGTTCATTCCCATGCACCAGAAGGAGGTGACTTTCAGGCTGGGATCCCCGTACAAAGCTGCCATATATTTGATATCCCGCGCCGAAACACCAGAAATTTTCTCTACCTTTTCCGGTGTATAGTCCTCGAGAAAAAGCTTATATTCTTCAAAGTTGATCGATTCGGCCTTATCTTTAAAAGCAAAGTGATCTTCGGTTCCATAGCCGATATTGGTCTTGCCCTTATGGAAAGAGACATGCTCGTTGACAAAGTTCCAGTTCACCCAGTCATTTTTGATGATTTCGTAACAGATGGCGTTGGCAACAGCGAGATCAGTCTGGGGTTTGAAGAGGATCGATTTATCAGCAGCCTGGCTGGTTCGGGTTGACCTTGTGGCAAAGTCAATAACAGTAACATTTGTCCTGCGTTTGCGATTGGCAAGCATCCTGGAAAAAAGCACTGGATGCATCTCGGCCATATTATTCCCCCAGGTGATGAAAACAT
Source organism: Desulfobulbaceae bacterium UBA2775 (assembly GCA_002352445.1). GTDB lineage: Bacteria > Desulfobacterota > Desulfobulbia > Desulfobulbales > Desulfocapsaceae > Desulfomarina. Next base: position 6,645 of record DEIL01000182.1, on the reverse strand, counting down.
TGGCATGATCCATATCCTCATAACATCCCATCGGTTCATCGATGCCAAAGGAGGTCATAAAGCCGGTAACAGCACTTGCCATACAAAGCCTGGCATTGGCCTCGACATTGTTGGTACCAAGACAGCCCTTAAACAACTTTGAAGCAACGTATCCATCGGGAATAGTCCACTGGCCGGAACCGTATATGGCAACAGAATCCTTGCCGTGTTTATCCTTAGTTTCCTGGAGTTTTTCGGCTATGAGGTCAAGTGCCTCCTTGATAGGTACTTCAACCATTTCGCCGTTCTTTCTGACCTTGGCCGTGGTAATTCGATCCTTGCCGTAGAGCATCTGGACGGAATGATAGCCCTTCATACAGCAGAGACCTTTATTGACGCTGCAGTTCGGATCTCCTTTTACGGCCACCGCCCTGCCGTCTGAAACTCCTACAAGAACACCGCAACCGGTGCCGCAGAAACGACAGGGTGCCTTTTGCCAGGAAATTATCCCCGAATTATTGGTCAAGTTCTGCCAGTTACCAAAGCTTACTCCCGGGAAAAGTGCTCCCGCAGTTGCAACTGCACTGCTTGCAGCAGCATACTTCAAAAACCGTCGTCTGTTGAGTTTCATTGTCACCTCGTTATCTCCCTTGTTTTTCTTGGTCATCATAGCCAAAGGCCAGGCTCAGAGACTGCAGGGACTGCAGGTTATTCAGACTCTTCTGGAGCTTATCCTCGGTAGTTTCATCCGGTGTGTCAGTGACTAAAACGACAATCTCCTGGTTGTCTGATGGTATTACTTCGCAATGGGACAGAGCGGCAAGATCGGCACAAAGCGCCTCCTTAGCACCACTTTTGGGCATGGCAAGATAGCTGAAAATAGGCATCCCGCTCCTTTATGTTGTTATTGAATATCTACTGCATTGTGGTATTACTACTAACTAAGGTATCCGAAGCAAGAATGATTTCCTTGACTAAAGTCAAAAACTCACTCCCTCTTACTACAATGTGACACAGGAAGATTAATTATTCAACCGTTTCTGCAAAATAGGTCAGACACATTGCCATTGATAATGAAGACGAAGTACTATAAATTCAACATCTGTTGGAAGTCGTAACTATATGACATAAGCAGGCAAACAATATGAGAATAAAACCATGAAAACAGTTTTTCTTGATGCAGAAGGTCTCGATAGCCTGGTATTGGATGATCTCAAAATTAAATGTAATTCCTTTGAACTGTTCAGCTCAACAGGCCCGGACAAAACAGGGGGGAGAATCGCCGAGGCGGAACTTGTAATTCTCAACAAGGTGAAAATTACCCGTAAGCACCTGGAAGACGCCCCTTCGATAAAACTGATCTGCGTAGTGGCCACCGGCACAGATATTATCGACCTGCAGGCCGCAGCTGATCTGGGTGTTACTGTCTGCAACTGCCAGGCATACGGCACAGACTCTGTAGCCCAGCATGTCTTCACCTCCCTCCTCGCCCTCTTTACCAGCCTCCTCCCCTACCATGACAGTGTGCGAAGAGGACAATGGCAGAAAGCCAGTCAGTTCTGTTTTCTTGACCACCCCATTATCGAGTTGAAGGGTAAAACTCTTGGCATAGTCGGTTATGGTAACAATGGACGGAGAGTGGCGGAAATTGCCGGGGCTTTCGGCATGAATATTGTAGTATCCCGTCGCCCTGGAAAAACTGGCGATGACCGACCTGAACTGGAAGAGATGCTGCCGGAGGTCGATGTTCTGACCCTGCACTGTCCCCTCACGCCCCAGACAAAAAATCTGATCAACAGTGAAACCCTTGCCCTTATGAAACCAACAGCTTTTCTGGTCAACGCTGCCCGCGGCGGTATTGTTGATGAGGGGGCACTCCTGGAATCTCTCAGAACCGGCAGGCTGGCAGGAGCCGCGGTCGATGTACTGAGTGTTGAGCCCCCGAGAGATTCTAATCCATTACTGGATGCAAAACTGCCCAACCTTATAATCACCCCCCACTGTGCCTGGGCAAGCAGGGAGGCAAGACAGCAGATAATCGATCAGACGGTGGAAAATATTCGTGCCTTTGAAGCTGGAAACCCGGTACGGGTAGTGTAGTGCAATAAAAGCAACAATCCATTGCCATTACCTGCCATAGCTGTATAGTAATGTGAATATGTACGAAACGTTGCTTCGCCCACTATCCCTATTCCCATAAATAAGGTGAAAAGATATGGTAAATTTTCTATTTGTACTCCGATCAAATGACAATGAGAAGGCAACCCGCTGCTTTCAGTTTGCAAAAATTGCCCACTCCAAGGGACATCAGGTAAATATATTTTTAATTGACAACGGAGTTGACTGGGCAGTCAGCGGCAGAGACGGATCAACCCGCACTGTAACAGGTGACTGTGTAGATGATTATCTACCCTACCTGATTGAAAATGAGGTTGAAACCGGAGTATGCACCCCCTGCGCCAAAAACAGAAACATGGACGAAGCCAAATTCAACAGTAACATGGTTCTCGACGGTGGGCCGCATCTTATTGATATGGCGGCTGAGGCGAAGGTCTTTAATTTCTGAAAAATAACCGGGATAGCACAAAATGCTATCCCGGCCTGGAAACACCTCACGGCAAACTGTTAAACGATTTGCCTACCAGTGCCCTTCCTTATTGGCACCGGTACTATACTCAACAGGGCCGGTCTTAAACGCTTCAACAGCTTCCTCAACCGTTCCTGCAACATCACTGACCACCTTTATTCCGGCGGCCTCGACAGTTTTAAAGGCATTGGGGCCGCAGTACCCGGTTAAGAGAACCTCAGCACCTTTTTCACTCACCATAGTAGCCGCCTGGATCCCCGCCCCTTTGAATGCATTTACATTTTCACTGTTGTCAATTGCTTCGAAATCCATCGTCTCAGTATCAACGATCATAATGTAGGGAGCCCGACCAAAGCGTGGATCGACTTCATCACTGAGATGAACCCCTTTCGCTGTAATAGCAACTTTCATACCAACTCCTCCCAGCATACGTTTCTCATCTGATCATTGACCACCGCCACCACCACAGACCTGATCTTCCATGATCATCGGCACGTTGCCCGCAATCATATCCTCTACAACAGGGCGAATATCAATTCGCTCAGCATCATGATACACATCTATGCCCACCTGTTTAAATCCCATCAACGGACGCATGCCGATTCCGCCAACTATCAACTGCTGCACATTGTTCTCTGCCAGCAGATTGACCGGAACCATACACCCACCCTGTACATGCTCTTTATTATTCAGAATAGAAACATCTTTTACCTCCCCATCTTCTACATCAATCAGGGTAAAGACATCACAGTGTCCAAAATGTCCCGCTCGTTTACCGTCCAAACCACCCATTCCCTCTGATGGAACTGCAATACGTATTGTTGCCATTTTTTTCTCCTTTCGTTTCCAATCTTATAAAAGATTAATAATAGATGGCTAAGTAAAAAACTTCATCTGTGAGACGCGTAAATTTTCTATTATTTCGGCGTACCGTTAGTACGTCGTAATGATAGAAAATTTGCAGCAACGAAGCAGGTAAGCGAGCCTGCGAGACTCCGGATGAAGAAATTTTACAACGCCATCATTTGATGACTGCTGAAAAATCCTTAAGCCCCATCAGGTTCATGGACGGAGATTGCAATATTTCATCCCAGACCTTTCGAACCGTTGCAGCTACTTCTGAATCCTGCCGGTATTCCAATATATTTTTTCCTTCAACCATGGCCTTAGTAAAAAGAGAATCAAAGGGGACTCGTCCCACAACTTTGATATTTCTCTTTTCAGCAACTGCTTCAATTTTTGAAGTCATATCCGTGTTCAGGTCATATTTATTCACGCAGATCAGACCCGGTATTTTAAAATGTGCGGCAAGATCAGCCACCCGCAACATGTCATGAATGCCCGACACGGTAGGTTCTACAACAATCAACAGAGCAGTAGCTCCCCCGATTGAGGCAATGACCGGACAGCCAATACCCGGCGGACCATCGGTTAAAATCAGCTCATTTCCCTTCTCCTCCGCCAGTATTTTAGCCTGTTGACGTACCAGGCTAACCAGCTTGCCGGAGTTTTCTTCAGCAATTCCCAGCCTTGCATGGACCATCGCACCATATCGGGTATCCGAGATAAACCACTCGCCACATTTCTGTACCGGAAAGTCAATTGCCTGTTCAGGACAAAGATCAACACAAACGCCACATCCTTCACAGCTTATTGCATCAACGACAAATTGTTCAGAAATAGCTTCAAATTTGCATAATTCCAGACACCTGCCACATTCTGTGCAATCAGCAGTCCGAATCTTTGCTATCGAACCACCCATGAAATCCGTTCTCTTTTTTATCTTCGGGTTCATCAACAGGTGCAGATTTGCGGCATCGACATCGGCATCACATAAAACACTATTTTCTGCCAGAGATGCAAAAGCTGCGGTGAGGCAGGTTTTACCCGTTCCACCTTTACCGCTTATAATAACCAGTTCTCTCATTCCTTTGATCTCCTCTTTAGCAGCGTGCAAGTATTTCTATACGGTTATAGAGATCACGAAATTTATCGGCCCATTCCGGTTGTACCTCTATTATCAACTTACCAACTGAGTAAGCTTCAGCAATATTACGATCAAAAGGGATCTCCAGTAAAACAGGAATATCCTCTTTAGCAGCGTATTCCTTCACCCCATTATCGCCAATATCAGAACGGTTAATCACCAACCCACACGGGATACCAAGTGTCTTGACGGCCTCAATTCCCAATTTTAAATCGTGCAGGCCAAAAGGCGTTGGTTCTGTCACCATAAGCACAAAATCAGCTCCTTTTATTGCTGCTATAACCGGGCAGGAAGTACCCGGTGGAGCATCAATAATTGTGATGGAGTTATTCCCGTTAATTGATCGTACCTTTTTTATAAGAGGGGGTGACATCGCCTCCCCTACCCGCAACCGGCCATGGGAAAACAGGATATCTCCGGCAGTACCAGACTCAACTGTGCCAAGTTCACGCTTACCATCCTTGATAGCCCCCTCTTCACAAACCTCAACACATCCTCCGCAACTGTGACAAAGCTCAGGAAAGACCAGAACCTTGCCTCCCACAACAGCCAGGGCACGAAACCTGCAGATCTCAGCACATTTCTTACAGGCTGTACACAGGTCATCATCTATTTCAGGAATAAAAGTTGTTACCTTCTCAACCTGCCCAATCTCAGGGTTGAGAAAGAGATGCGCATTCGGTGCTTCTACATCACAATCGAGCAGTCTCACACCCTCGCCAAGAGCAGACGCCATGTTGGTTGCAACCGTTGTCTTGCCGGTTCCTCCCTTGCCACTTGCCACACTGATAATCATTTCGTTGAACTCCTTCTTATGCTTTCAGCAGCACATCAATTGAATTGAGGATTTCCAGCATCTTCTCAGCTTCACCTTCTCCCGGGTTCAGAGGGAGCTGCATAAAAACTCCGAGCCCCTCGGTGTATTCATGAAAATCTTCAGGAGAAAGAGTACTAACCATCGCACAGTTGATCAGGGGCTGTTTCTTCATCAGCTCTGTGACAAGGGACAACGGTTCTTTGTCCGGCAGTTGCGCATCTGTTACAACCACATCAATCCCACCTTCTTCGACTCTCCCCAGAACCTCTTCTTTTGAGCCAACATGGATCAAATCAATGTCATCCCTTTTTTTCAGTCCTCTTGCCAGCCCCCCAAGGGCTTCAGGCTCTTTACTGACCAACATTATACGAATCATTCTCTCCTCCATCTTTTCCCAGGCTACCAAAGATGCTACTTTTGCTGTTCTTCCAAAGCAGCAATCTTCCCCTGTAGATCTTCCATCATTTTTCGGGCGGATTCGTACTGAACTTTTAAGGATTCGAGATCATTTCCCGGTTCAGTACTTTTAGCTGCTGAAGCCTGCATCCTTCTCATATCCGCGCCTTGTGTCATACCTTGTCCCATCCCCATTCCCCGACCTCTTCCCCGGCCAATACCAACACCCGAAAAAGCCGAATAATCAGTCCGTTGACACATTCCTCTTTTTTTCCCACTTACAGGTCCTTGCCCTTCAGGGCCACTTTGATCAAATCCTGGCATGATAAATCCTCCTGGTTGTAAAATCTATTACCCAGGTTCCATGTGCTACAACCAGCACCACCTGATTCGCTGCTGTCCGGTTGCACACCAATTTGTCCCGCAACACCTGTTACGTGGACACCCGGGCATAGTAAAATCTGTCAAATCTACACCTTTAACGTAAAGCGATAAAATCGCCTCCACTTCACCAGTCATAAAAGGAATAACTTTTACTCCTGTCGCATCCAGCAATGCTGCAGGCCCATGTGACAGGGCGCCACAAATCAGTACCTGTACCTCTAATTCTGCGAGCAGGTCGATAAAATGACTGACCACCCCCGCTTGAAACATTACGATCTGCCTGCCGACAACTTCAGTCTGACTGATTTCTGCAACAAGAAGCGCTTGAGCTGAATCAAATACAGGGGAAATTCGATTGCCCCACACCGTTATGCCAATTTTCATCCCCGATCCTCCATGTTCTCTCCTTTGCAATCCTTGGGCCAATCGACAAAAAAATACAACTTGTTCAATTACAATGGGTTACATGGATGATCTAAGAAAATAAGAACAGGG
>DEIL01000281.1:16241-16603 GCA_002352445.1 Desulfobulbaceae bacterium UBA2775 | reverse complement strand
TTGGCCATTGCTATCTGCTCAAAATTCTTGATAATAAATGGCTGCACATCAGTTTTATACTGCTGTGCCAGTTCAATGGCCCGCATGCTCATCTCTTTGGTTCCGCCGCCACCGGGCAGGAGCCCGACACCAATCTCCACAAGGCCCATATAGGTCTCGGAATACGCATTGATCGAATCGGCATGGAGACAGAACTCAGCACCGCCGCCAAGGGTCATGTTAAAAGGAGCAGTAACCACGGGAACCTTTGCATATTTCACTGCCATGGTCGCCTTCTGGAAAGCCCGGAGAACCATATTGATATCATCATATGCACCCTCTGCCATGGCCACAGCCATCATCATAAGATTGGCACCGACTGA
>DEIL01000281.1:15123-16146 GCA_002352445.1 Desulfobulbaceae bacterium UBA2775 | reverse complement strand
CCGAAGACACCATCGCCAAGGTCTATTACCGAGCAGTTACCATTTTTTTCAACAACCTTGCCACTTTTTTTCAGGATCTCCAGTTGAACCTGTCCTTCTTTCACCGGAACAACTGCATACTCACTCGTCAACAGATCAAAGTATTCTTTCATGCCGTCTTCATTGAAGCGGTAGAACGATTCTACTGTTTTCAAGCTCTCCGGCACTGCGATTCCATCCTTTTCAGCCCGCTTTACAAAGTTCTGTACACCAATGGCATCGAACATTTCAAAGGGACCGATTTCCCAGTTAAATCCCCAACGCATTGCATTATCAATGTTAACCACATCATCTGCAATCTCAGGAATCCTGTTCACTGCATAAATCAGGGTATCACGAATTGACTTCCAGGCAAACTCAGCACCTTTATCACTGCCGGAGACAACCATTTTCACCTTTTGGGCCGGGTCATCAACCTGCTTGACCGCCATAATTGACGGAAACTTCGGTTTTGCAAGAGGAACATATTCGCCGCTGTTATAGTCAAGATAGAAGATCTGCCGCTTACCATCCACCATCTCTTTTTTGTAAAATCCCTGCCTTGTCTTATTCCCCAACTGACCGTTATCTATCATTGTTTTTATAAATCCAGGCAGTTTGAAGACCTCCCGCTCCTCATCATCCGGTAGAAGATCATGGGAATTGGTGGCAACATGGGCCAGAGTATCCAGACCGACAAGATCGGCAGTACGAAATGCTGCACTCTTTGGCCGGGATGTTGCCGGACCAGCAACCGCATCCACCTCTTCCACACTCAGGCCCAGCTCGGTCATATGCTGGATACCTTTAAAAATAGCGTAGGTACCGATTCGGTTCGCAATAAAGTTTGTGGTATCCTTTGCATAGACAATTCCTTTGCCAAGCCGAAGGGTAATAAAATCCGCCAATCCCTGCATAACCTCAGGATCGGTGTCTTTACAAGGAACAATCTCCATCAGCCGCATATAACGAGGCGGATTAAAGAAATGGGTTGCAAGAAAATTC
>DEIL01000281.1:12824-14964 GCA_002352445.1 Desulfobulbaceae bacterium UBA2775 | reverse complement strand
CGAAGTCAGAGAGGTAAAAAGGAGCCGGTTTCATTTTCAACAGCCCTTTCAAACCACTTCCAGCAATACGATTGCGTACAGCAGGGTTGTCCAGGGTTAACCCCTGAGCCTCCTCCTTCTTGTCCAGTTCCTTTGGTACGATGTCAAGCAAAAGGATTTCCAATCCCGCATTGGCCAGATGAGCCGCTATAGTTGCACCCATAACCCCGGCGCCAAGTACGGCCACGCGATTAATCTGGTTCATATTTTTCCTCCGTTGTTTTTGTTCTGCGGGTCTACAACCCCGTTACCACCAGTAAGATAAAGATCATCAACCAGTTGTTTGTATTTTTCATAAATAATTTTGCGCTTCATCTTCAGAGTAGGAGTCAGCTCACCTCCTTCAATTGAAAAATCTACCGCGACTATACCAAAATATTTTATCGTCTCATACGATGGAAGATCTCTATTCATGCGCTCAATACGATCAGCATAGAGTTCTTTTATCCTGGTGTGATTCACCAGTTCTTCAATATCAATATAATCCAGTTTCTCACCACGGGCCAAATCAATCAATCGTTCAATGTTGGGTGTGAGCAATGCCACCAGGTATGGTTTACGATCTCCGAATACAATAGCCTGGGAAATGTATTTATCCAGTTTGAGTTTATTTTCTAATGGCTGCGGTGCAATGTTTTTACCACCGGCTGTAACGATGATCTCCTTCTTCCTGTCAATAATATAAACAAAACCTTCATCGTCAATCTTTGCAATATCACCGGTCTTAAACCAACCATCCTCCAGTACCTCATCTGTGGCTTCATCATCTCTATAATATCCCTTCATCACCTGAGGTCCTCTGACCACAAGTTCACCATCACTTTCAAATTTGATCTCAGTTTCTTTAAAGACTTTACCCACCGAGTCAAACCGGACTTCTCCAGCGCTGCTGAGAGTAATCCCCGGGCTTGTCTCAGTCAAACCGTAACCGTTATAGACGGGAATGCCGATAATCCACATAAACTCATTGATAGTCTTATCAAGGGGCGCCCCCCCGCAAAGGAAATAATTTAACCTGCCGCCAAAGCGATCACGAATTTTTTTAAATACCAGCCTGTCATAAAATTTATATTTCAATTCAAGGGATCCCAATGGTTCCTGGGTTACATATTTCTTGTTCACGTACTGACGACCTATTTCCACCGCCTTATGAAAAAGTCTTTTTTTCAAGGGACTCGCCTGATGAACACTTTCATAAATTCTGGAATAAATCTTCTCAAACAGCCGCGGTACACTAACCATATTGGTCGGTCGAATTTCCACCATGTTCTCCATCACTTTTGCTGCCTCCTCGGCAAAGGCGAGATGATTACCGTTAAGGAGTGTTACATAGTAACCGGCGGTCCGTTCAAGCACGTGACTCAATGGCAAAAAACTGAGAGTTGTCTGCTCTCTTTGTGGAATACCGAGCTGGTTCAGGCCATGTTCCGCATTGATCATTATATTGTGCTGGGTCAGCAGCACACCTTTAGGTACTCCAGTTGTACCTGAGGTGTAGATTACGGTGATCAGGTCATCGTGGGTGATCTCTGCAATCTGTCGTTCTATCTGATCCTGGTCCTCTTGTGAGAGCGGTGTTGAAACCTCTGAAAGTTGATACTGGGTATAGACCGGAAACAGACGATCACCCATAAAACGCTCGTAGGAAATGACAAGCTCTACTCCGGGAATTTCATCTCTGATAGAGAGCAGTTTTTCATACTGCCCCCTGGTTGAGACAAAAACAATTTTTGCACCACAGTGGTTTATAATATAGGCAGCCTGCTTTCCTGTATTTGTTGCATAAATGGGGACAGTCACCCCGCCCGCACACTGGATGCCAAAATCGGAGATGGCCCATCCCAGACGATTCTCAGAAAAAATGACAACCCTGTCTCCCCGTTTCACTCCCGCCTTACCGAGTCCCCGGGCAAGCAAAAGGACGCGTTCATAAAACTCTTCATAAGTAAGGGACAAAAACGTGCCACGTTTTTTATAACTGATGGCGGTTTTCTTACTGTACTTGTCAGCATTGTCCTTCAGTATGGCCGGGATTGATTTGTATGACATGACATCCATAATTCCTCCTCTCCTTAAAGAATCTTCATCCTGACAATAGTAT
>DEIL01000281.1:8262-12719 GCA_002352445.1 Desulfobulbaceae bacterium UBA2775 | reverse complement strand
GTAAATTTCACATATAAATCCAAAGGAGAACAAAATTATGAAGGAAGTTGTAATAGTTAGTGGATCCAGAACGGCGGTTGGTACATTTGGTAGTTCTTTGAAAAATGTCTCCGCCATCGACCTTGGCTCAGCTGTGATGAAAGATGTTTTACGTAAAGTAACACTTCGTCCCGTAATAAACGAGAATATTACCGCCCTGGCACCGGAGAAATTACGGGATCAGGGTATGACTGAAATCGAAACAGCGGCTTATGACTGGGATGACACCCTGCAGCCAATTGTCATCGATGAAGTTATAATGGGCAATGTCCTGCAGGCAGGACAGGGTCAGAATCCTGCCAGACAGGCCATGATCCGTGCAGGCTATCTGAAAGAAACCCCCGCCTATACAATCAACAAAATATGCGGCTCCGGCCTTAAAGCCATAGCCCTCGGTGCAGCCTCAATCATGACAGGAGAGTCCGAGGTTGTTGTTGCAGGAGGACAGGAATCCATGAGCAACGCCCCAATGGCACTGCCTAAAGCACGATGGGGGCACAGAATGGAACTCACCGGAGTTGGTGAAGTTCACGATCTGATGGTTTATGACGGATTATATGAGATCTTTTATGGATATCATATGGGTGTCACCGCAGAAAACATTGTTGCGAAATATAATATCAGCCGCGAAGAGCAGGATGAACTCGCTGTGCTCAGCCATAACCGTGCATTTGCAGCTGTACAGGACGGTACTTTTAAAGATGAAATCGTCGACATTCTGATAAAAAATCGAAGAGGCGACATTATCGTCAACACCGACGAACGGCCTATGGAAACGGATATGGAGAAGATGTCCAAATTACGCCCTGTATTCAAAAAAGACGGTTCAGTAACTGCAGGAAATGCTTCCGGTATCAATGACGGCGGCGCAGCAGTCCTGATGATGAGTCGGGAAAAAGCTGATGAACTCGGCCTGACTCCGATTGTTGCCATCGAATCATTTGGTGCCGGCGGTCTGGATCCTGCGTACATGGGCCTTGGCCCCGTACCGGCGATCAAAAAAGTGCTTAGTAAAACCGGTTTAACCATCAATGATATTGAGATGATTGAGCTTAACGAAGCCTTTGCCGCCCAGGCTATCGGCTGCATGAGGGAACTGGGAATCGCAACAGACATACCCAATGAACTTGGCAGCGGCATCTCACTTGGCCACCCGATCGGCTGCACCGGTGCACGCCAGATGGTTACAGGCATGTACCAGATGGAGAGGAAAAACTATGGCACAGGCCTCATCTCCATGTGTATAGGCGGCGGCATGGGAATGGCAATGGTTATAAAACGGTAGCGATAGTAATCGTTTACATGAGAAATATCAGGGATGAAACCCTGATATCTCTCGCATCAAATGTTCTTCTTATTCAATTTCCAGTCATATTTAAGAAAATCAATCTTAATCCCACCAGTTCTCACTTTCTCCGCCGTCATTTCATCAAGACCAAGGGCCTGACCGTAACTCGCTAAAAACTGGCCCAGGGATTGGAACCCAAGCCATCCCTTCTCAAAATCCTGCCGATACCATTTAAAGAGTGAGGAAACCTCAAGAACCTGGCCATCCAGACGGTTTCTCTCCCTGTCCGCCAGAAAAAGACCACTCGCCTCGGCCAACTGGTCCTGCAGTTTTTCTCCTGTGTAGGCCTCTGATCGCAGAGATGGACAACCGATACTTGCACAATTGACAGCAAAATGAATTCTGGGATCATCGTATCTGCCGGAACCTCTGATCAAATTATGTTCGATATCATCAAGTGATCTCTTTTCCCCTAATAGAGGAAGAAATTGCTTTTTCCATGGCGACTGAAAAAGATTACCCAGGTCTTTGATAGACTCGAGATCGGGATATCCGGTTAATATCAACTCTACAGTCCAGCCGTTATATGCATTGATCAAAAAGGCCAGCTGATGATCTAAAGGGTAGCCGTTAAATGTATCCATGTCGACTCCTGCCAGACTATTCAGATACTCCTTAAGACGGTCCCTGTCATCCAGGAAACCATCGTAATCAACCTGGGTAACCCTGCCGCCTGACAGAACAACTACATGTTTTTGCAACAGGCTGTTCCATTGGCCATGATCAAAGACAGTCGCCTCTGCCTGGACAGCAACGAGAACAGTCATAAAAAGCCAGAGAATTCGTACCATTAGTTACCCCCTCTTCCAGTTATGATATCGTTCTATCCAGACCAGCAACTTCTCCGGTGTATGAGCTCTTTTCCACTCTCCCGCCACATACTTATTCGACTCTGCAAGTGTCGGATAGGTATGAATGGTTCCGAGAATCTTATTCAAGCCGAGACCATGCTTCATCGCCAGCACAAACTCAGCGAGCAGATCGCCTCCATGCTCACCGACTATGGTGACCCCAAGGATTTTATCTTTGCCTGGTTTGGTAAGAACCTTGATAAATCCACGGTCAGTGCCATCGGCAATGGCCCTGTCGAGCTCACCTATGTCAAAGCGGGTTATCTCATAGTCAACACCCTTTTCTCTTGCCTCCTGCTCATTCAGGCCGACTCTTGCCACTTCAGGATCTATAAAGGTCGTCCAGGGGATGACGGAATAATCAACCTTAAATTTTTTCCACTCACCGAACAGCGAATTTATAGCGGCATACCATGCCTGGTGTCCGGCGGTATGGGTAAACTGGTACGGTCCGGCAATATCACCGGCGGCAAATATATTAGGATAGAGTGTTTCCAGATAGTCATTTGTCACTACAGTTCTGTCAGTTGGAATCCCCAGTTTTTCGAGCCCGTACCCCTTGAGCCGTGCAGACCTGCCCACAGCACAGATCAGGACATCATATACCAATCTTGTTTCCTTGCCTTCATGCTCAACGACAATAAATGTTTCCTCCCCGTCACGCTCGCAGCGAAGGGCGCTGTGACCTGTCAACACCTGAACTCCATCCTGCTCCAGAGATGCTTTTGCAAAAGCCGAAACTTCTTCATCCTCACGGCCCATGATCCTGCTCCCTCTTTCGACCTGAGAAACCGAACTGCCAAGCCGTGCAAAACTCTGTGAGAGTTCGCAGCCGATGGGGCCGCCACCAAGAATAACAAGCTTTTTCGGAGGTTCTTCATAGTCGGCAAGCTCATCCCAAAGGGTGTCGCTGGTCAAGAAACCGGAATTTTCAATTCCAGGCAATGGCGGCACAAAAGGCTCAGCACCTGCTGCAATGATTATTGCCCGGCTTGTCAGCTTTATCTTTTCACCATCATTGAGCTGAATTTCCACCGTCCACGGGTCGACCAGTGTTGCATATCCCTTTAGCACTTCGACCCCAAGGCCCGTATACCTCTCAACACTGTCATGGGGTTCCACCGCAGCAATAACATTATGGACTCGCCCCATCACTTTACTGAATCTGAATTTTGCTTCAGCTCCTTCAAGCCCATAATGTTCACCGTTTCTCAAATGGTGGACAAGTTTGGCACTTTTAATAAAGGCCTTGCTGGGAACGCAGCCGTAGTTGAGACAATCCCCCCCCATTTTATGAGCCTCCACCAGGGTTACCTTTGCCTTCACAGCAGCAGCAATATATGAACTGACAAGTCCGGCAGCCCCGGCACCGATGACAATCAGATTGCGATCAAAACTTTTCGGCCTCTGCCAGGCTGCATACACCTTTCTCTTTTTAAGCCACTCTGTAATTTTCTTTGCCAGAAGAGGGAATATGCCAAGAAGAGCAAAAGAAAAAAGCAGGGGCAGGGATACAATATCCCCCAGACTTTCAATATTGCCAAGCTGGGTGCCGGCGTTAATATAGACTACGGTTCCGGCAAACATGCCTAGCTGGCTGACCCAATAGTAGGTGAATGTGCGGATAGGGGTAAGGCCCATCAGGATATTGATCAAAAAGAAGGGAAATATCGGCACCAGGCGAAGGGTAAACAGGTAGAATGCTCCTTCAGATTTCACTCCTTCGTTAATGGCAGCCAGCCTGTCTCCGAAACGATTTTGGATACTCTCTTTAAACAGGTACCTGGAAACAAGAAATGCTAGAGTTGCCCCGATTGTAGAGGCAAAAGAAACCAGCACCACTCCCCAGATCAAACCAAACAATGCTCCTGCGACGAGTGTCATCAGCACCGCTCCCGGTAAAGACAGGGCAGTGACGACTACATAGAGTAAAAAAAAGACCAGGCTGACAAAAACAGGCGAACCCGCCTTCAACTGCTCAAACTCAGCCTGACTTGATTTGATATTTTCCAGAGTGAGCATCTGATCAATGTCAAAAGCAAAAAAAGCGACAGCAACTGCTATTATAATGAACACTAAAATTAACTTTTTCATTTTCCCTGTCCTGATTTCAGATGTGATGATTTTCAACCTATTTTATCACCCATGAAATGAATTTCACAACGAAGCATAAAAGTAATGTGACCGGGATTCGAAGGAGTGTCGCCAAACGTCCTCGC
>DEIL01000281.1:3994-8237 GCA_002352445.1 Desulfobulbaceae bacterium UBA2775 | reverse complement strand
AGTCTCGCAGGCTCGCTTACCTATTGTGTCAACACTCCTCCAAATCCCTCCCTGTCAGGGGAGCGAACATGACTTTCATATAGAATTACCTATGTATATAAAGAGGGAAGTTACAAGGGGTTTATTCTCTTTTTTCAATAATTCAGTAGAGAAAAAGGCCAACGACCCGGTTCTGCAAAATAAAACTTCCATGACAATTGAAGCCACAGCAGGTAATATATATGTAACTAATCAGTAGCACCCCATCTTCATCCATTTTTAACTTTTCGAATAACATTCGTATGCTTCGAAGTCCCAAATGAACGAACCCAGGAGGCTACCGAATAGTTACAGTTCAGAGGTCAGGGTAATCTCCTGCCCTAACTGAATAGTTACGATATATGTAACAAACTTTTGCCATGAAAGATTATTACAAAATACTCAAGGTTACCAAATCTTCAACGGAAGATGAAATTCGCAAAAACTACCGTAAACTTGCGATGCAGTACCATCCTGACCGGAATCCGGACTCACCGGAGGCGGAGGAAAAATTCAAAGAAGTTGCAGAGGCTTACGGAGTACTGACGGATCCGGTTAAAAGGCGTCGATACAACAGGTCGAGAGCAAGCGGGAAAGGGGATTTTTCCAGTGCAAACGGCACCGATAGTTTTTCTTACAGTCAAGAGGATATTCTTCGTGATCTTTTCAGAGACCCCCGTTTTCAGCGAATGTTTCGAGGCCTCCTGCATGAATTTCAAAGATCCGGTTTTCGCTCAAGTTCAAATTTTGTAAAAAAGAGCTTTTTCAACGGCAAAGGAGGTATTTTTTTCGGCGGTATCTTCCTTTTTGGCTCCCTGGCGGGCCCTGTAATCTCCAAAACGACCAGAAAAGCCCTCTCCGGCAACTCTTCTCTCCTCAAATCTGTGGGTTCAACAGTAGGATCAATGCTGAAATCAGGACAAAAAGAAAGCCGCGCAGCAAAAAATCAAGGTCCTAAGATACGTAAACAGCTGAAACATTACGATACAACCTATCATACCCCCTTAACTCCACGAGAGCTGAACCTGGGTAAAACGATACAGGTTGTTGTGTACGGGGATACCGGGGAACAAACTCTGAGAGTCAAAATTCCTCCGGGCAGCACAGTTGGCAGAAAACTCCGCATAAAAGGCAAAGGTCGGCCGGGCCCCTACGGCCGTGGTGATCTCTACCTGAACCTGGTTCAACAGGAGTCTAACCCGAATAAATCGGAACTTTAGAATGCTTGGATAAGTGCCATGGAAGTATATTCAACGAAATAATTTTAAACAACCTTCTTCGATTTCTTGTTTTTTCTTACTGAAGTTCAGGGGTAAGGCACTAATTAAACCCCATTAGTCATGATCGTCCACCTTGATGCGGCTGGAAACGCAGGCATAGCAAGAACCTGAACGTACTCTGGCCGCATCGGAGAGAGACAATACCCCCACGATGTTACTCGTTTCACCCGCATAAACAAATAACCTGTGAATATCGGCCATGGTCATCTTTTTTATGGCTTCTTCCAGTAGTGAATCGGCATCACAGGTAGAAACAGGTTCATTCATCACAGTACTCGCCGATACCTCAGGATCCACACCATGCTTATAATTGAGGGCCAGGTCGGTTTTTGATATGACGCCGCGGGGCTGGTCATTTTCGTCAGTGACCAGCATGGCGCCGAATCGAAAAGCAGAGAGGGCTTCCATTACCGTATTCAATGTTTCACCCGTTCCAATACTTTTAACACTCGGCGTCATAACCTCCCGAACATTGAAACGGCCAACGGAATCATCCTTATTTCCCTGTCTCGTAGTCTTCAAATGGCTGTATTCGCATTGGTGGCAATATTGATACAACATGCCGACGATATCGGGATAAGCCAGTGCACCAACGAGATCCCCCGATTCATTACCGGCAACATACAAACGATATACCCCACTGGTGCGCATCTGCTCCAGGGCTGTTTCAAGAGAATCTCCCGACCGGCAGAAGAGTGGAGGAGAAACCATGATGTACTCCAAGGGTGACTCGACGGGCAGTCCGGCATAATAAGCCCCCATGACATCCGTCTTGGATACCACACCAACAGGATTTCCCTGAGAATTAACGGTGAGAAGAGCGTTTACCTTATATTTTATGAGAACATTAATGCCGAGGTCAATGGTTTTAGCCTGATCGAGCTGGATAATTTGTCGACGCATGGCATCATTGACAGTGAGATTACGAAGAGTACTTTTCCGGTTGAATTGCGCCATTATTACTCCAAAACTATCTGAAACCCTAATTTGCCAAATGGATTCGTAAAAAACCTTTATACGCAGGCATTCCTACGAAGCAGGTAAGTGAGCTTGCGAGACTCCGGATGAAGAGTTTCTGCGACACCATCAGTCACTGATTCCCTCCAACAACTGACGGAAAAGGTCTGATATATAAACGATTCCTATTATACGCTGTTCCTCCACCACCGGCAATCGGCGGACGTGTTTTTTAATCATGGTGTCGAGAACCATCATCAAATTAGCATTGGGACCGACAGTGACTACATCCGGGGTCATGATATCTCCCACCAGAATAGATTTGATCCGGTTTCCTGCAGCGTCAATTACCCCGGCAATTTCGAGATCCTCCATCGAACCCCACACGTGAATATGCTTGGGCCGCAGATAGAGTAGAATATCGTACATGGAGAGCATCCCGACCAAATGCTGATCCTCATTAGAGACAATCATACCGAAGAGTCGCCGACCTTGTTGATTAAAAGATTCTTGGAATATCCTAATCGCATCAATGACCGGCGTTTGAGGAAGCAGGGTCGAAAAATCGGTGGTCATGATGTCCACAGCTGTGGTTTTCATTCTTTGACTCCATAACAAAAATATTTGCCAAACTTACTCACTTCTCACTCACTTCTCAAAATGCTGGATTATAAACATTGAGGTCAATACAATCGCAACACCTGGCAGGACTGAAAATGATGGTAATCCATGCCCCAGGGCCAGTTCAATCAATAACACCAGTCCAGGGTAGAGATAGGAATAGGCCATCACCCGCGTAGGCCCAATAAAAAGAATCACATACTGGGTCAGAAAAAAAGTGATTACCGTTGTGAAGATTGCAAGATAACAGATACCAGCCCAGGCATTGACAGGAATAGAGCTCCATTCGACATCCAGCAGCTTATAACCACTGAAAAGAAGCAGCCAGCAACTACCGGTAACCAGAACCCAGAAAGTCATCACCGCCATAGGTTCACCTCTATGCAGTAACTTCACAAGAGGGGTATAAAATCCAAGGACAAAACCTCCTGCCAGAAAAATAAGATCACCTTTATTCCATCTCATCGCCAGAAAAGCTGTAAGATCACCCTGAAAAATAACCCACATGGCTCCAATCATTCCACAAACGAGAGCGATGAGTTGCTCTCGTCTTAGTCTCTCTCCCACAAGGAAAAAAGCGTAAACCCAGGAAATAGACGGGATCAAGGTAAAAATAACACTGGTGTTCAGGGCTGTAGTGTATCTGAGAGAGAGAAACATGCACCAGAAAAAAATGACCAGACTCCCACTTATTACACTACAGCGCAAAAACAGAGCGAGGCTGAAAGTTGCACCGTATTTATAGCGAATCCATGGTGCAAAAATAATTGCTGCAATGACAAAACGAACGAACGTTAAAACCGCCGGATCCATCTCATCCGTGATTGCAGCCCCTACGATAAACGAGGTGGAAACAAGGGTTGCACATACAACCATCAGCAGATGGATAAAAAATAAAGAGTGACTGCGGGAAGATATCATCCACCGAAACGGATCTCCGATTCGCCTTTGGCCTGCCCCCCCTTCTTTTTCACATGCTCAAGAGTAGCCATTGCAGAGGCAACCATACCACTCACGTCGGTGATATTTCCGGGAATAATCATAGTGTTATTCTCTTTGGCCAGTCTACCAAATTCGCGAACATACTGTTTAGCTACTTCCAGGTTGGCCGCTTCCTGCCCACCCGGAGATGCCAGAGCTGCTGCGACCTTCTCTATCCCTTTAGCGGTCGCGTCCGCCACCATAAGAATCTCCTGAGCCTTACCGTCCGCCTCATTTATCCGCTTCATCTTCTCACCTTCAGAGAGAGAGATAGCCTCTCCACGATCACCCTCCGCCCGGTTGAGAATCGCCTGTTTCTCACCTTCTGAGCGGGCGATCTCTGCACGCTTCTCCCTTTCCGCCTTCATCTGTTTTTCCATGGCCTC
>DEIL01000281.1:0-3949 GCA_002352445.1 Desulfobulbaceae bacterium UBA2775 | reverse complement strand
GCTTCATCAAGGGCCATAACAACCTGGCCATTCAGAGTTTCCCGCGCCTCAAAGGTGTTATCAAGGGTTATCTTTCCAATGGCTGAACGCAAACTTGTCTGAGCAAGCTGACTGGATGCAAAGTGATAGTCATCAATACCGTATGCGGACATTTTTGAGTTCACAACCTGAAGATAAAGGATACCATCAACCTCAAGGGTGACGTTATCTGCCGTGATACAAGTCTGGGCACTTATATCAATTGGTTCCTCTTTCAAGTTCCGCTTGTATGCAATTTTATCCAAAAAAGGAAAAAGAATGTGGAAGCCGGCCGTCAGCGTCGTCCTGTACTTTCCCAGCCTTTCCACCACATATTCCGAACGCTGGGGTACAACCACAGCAGTTTTGACCAGAACAACAACAACCAGCACTACTATCAATCCAAGAGCAATTAAATTTTGTTCCATATTTTTCCCCTCTCCTTATTAAAATGTTGCAGCAGCTACACCTTTTCAACATGTATGACGAGGCCTTCTTGAGACACTATGGAAATGATTTCTCCCTCATCAATTCTTTCATCAGCGGTTGCCTTCCAGAATGTCCCGGAATATTTTATCCTCCCTTCTGCGGGCGGCTCAATTTTACTACTTACAATACCTCTGTCCCCGGGAGTAACAAGCTGGGTATCCTCATCCTCCTCCCCTTGTGAAGAGGATTGTAAAAATCTCTTTTGAATTATATTTCGCAATAAGAACAGTGAGGCCAGTGAGGCTATGATAAAAAGTGCCAGCTGCCAGCTGAGACTCAAATGAAAGAGATATGCACCTAGGGAAGTGAGCAATGCCCCCACGCCAAAAAAGAAGAGTATAAAGCCGGGAACCGCAAGCTCGAGAAATAGCAGCATCACCCCTATAATGAGCCAAAACAACGGCGCTGTCACGATTCCCATGTTGCCTCCTGTAAGCAAAAACAAAAAAGAGAATGGATTAGGTTTTTTCTACACCAAACAAACGGTGATACATTACACCCACCAGAATTACAAACATCGGTACTGTCCAGATAAGACCAATTCCAAAAGGGACAGCAGAGATAAACTGGATCAAACCCATAAGAACAAATGCCCCTGCCACTTTCCACCACACCTTGTGAATTGCCTTTCTGGAAGCTTCCATGGCCTCCCATGCGGACATCCCTCTGTCCATAATAATCGGCAGGGTCAGGCTATAACCAACCATAAGATATAATCCCGGTAAAACAAAAAGAAGCAAGCCTGTTGCCACAAATAACGACTGGAGCAGTGTTGCCAGAACAATCTGACCGGAAAAAGAAAACCCACTGAAGATCATCTTCCAGGAGATACCTTCTCCAGCTACCTTTTTCACCCCTATGTAAAGTAGACCAGCTGTAAAAATAACAGCAACTGCACTGAGGCACAGCTGGAGAACACTATCAAACCCCTGGCCAACACTAGTCGTTCCATCACCCCCCCTGGAAATCGTCAGAAAAGAGGCCGCCGCCTCTGCGAGAAGCATCACAAGGTACAGAACAGCAATTGCTGCCCAGATCGATGCCTTAGCCCCTTTTGTCTCGTCCCAGGTATCTTTAATTACACCGATTATGGGAAAAATGGAACTGGCTAAGGAGGATGCAGGCTGAGTCGGTTCATTTTCAGGTTCTTCCGTTTCACCTTTGTCTGGAGTTATCTCATCAAATCCGGGAGCAAGGTCAGATAAAACCAGTGGTTCTTCCTGTGTCTCAGACAATGCTGAAGATTCTACTGGAGAAATCTCCACATCTTCAGATACCGAATTTTTTCGCCAGGGAAAAACCCCAAAGCTGACTTCGCATTTGGGGCACTGTACCATTTTTTCTCTATACGAGTCATCCACAGTACGTTCCGCCCCGCAATGCGGACAGGTCAATTTCATCGACAACCTCCAACCAGATTAATCCCGATAAATGGGATGAGTTGACAACTTATTAAGTTATAAAAGAAATTGAACAAAATCTATAAATTTCGTATTCTTTATATGAACGTCATATACACCAAAAAAAGAAAGGAAGTCGTAGAAATGGTGTCATCGTTGCGAAATGCATTTCATGGGTGTTGGACGGAAACAAATACATTTTAATTATTTTACCCCCGGTACTTACAATGAAAAAAATAGTAATCGCTGCAATGGCCAGCAACAGGATTATTGGTCGAGATAATAAATTACCCTGGCACATACCTGAAGAACTGCGCCTTTTCAAACAAACCACCATGGGCTGCCCCATGATAATGGGGAGAAAAACTTTTGATTCATTCCCCTCCCCTCTACCGGGACGGCGGCATATTGTTCTCAGCCGTAACAAAGAATATGAACCCGAGGGCGCTGAAGTAGCGGATTCGCTTGAAGAAGCCTTTGAAATGTGTGGTCAGACCGAAAAAGTCTTCATAATCGGCGGGGCAGATATTTTCGCACAGGCCCTGCATAGAGCTACTTCAATATTTCTGACCGTTCTTGAGCGGGAGGCAGAGGGAGATGTGAGTTTTCCGGAAATTCCCGAAAACGAGTTTCGGGAATTTTCCAGAACAGACCATCCCGAGGGCTCTGAACCGTTCACGGTGATCAAATACGAGAGAACAATCCCTTAGGAGCTTGCAACCATCCCCTTGGCTACTTCCTGTTTTTTCTCTTCCCCAAGAAGTATGCCAAGCATCTCCAGGGCGAATTCGATAGAGGTGCCTGCGCCCCTGCTGGTAACGCAGTTTTGATCATGCACCACAGTTAAGCTAACGTGGGCATCATCGCTCAATTTATCTGCAAAAAACGGGTGACAGGTTGCCTTCTTCCCCTTGAGCAAACCATGGTGTTCCAAAACCACTGCAGGGGAGGCACAGACGGCGCCGTACAATTTGTTTTCCCTGTTCTGTTTCTTTAAAATATCCGCCAACACCTTGGAGTCTCTCAAATTCTCCGCCCCGGGAATGCCGCCTGGAAGCGCTATCAGGTCATAGGATTCATTGACACAATCCTCAATCAGTTTATCCGCTATAATCCTCACATCATGGGACGACGTTACCTGCAGCTCGCCAACGGATGCCACATCAACTTTGACACCTGCCCGGCGAAAAACATCGACAATACTGAACGCCTCAACTTCTTCAAAACCATCTGCCACGGGAACAAGCACTTTTTTTTCCATTTTTTCCTCATAGGTTCCTATTTAAGACATGCTGACTTGACATACTCCTTAAAATCAACCTTCATGATAATATCACTATTACACTACGCTGTCCATCCACGCAAATCAGTTGCATCTTAAGATACAGCAAGTATGCTGTCAGCCAGATAAAAATCGACTCTGAAATTATTTTTATGATACCATCACAATTTACATGGAAACTATAATTACCTACTGGCACGCTTTAGGAACAATCAGTCAATCCGCTTTTGCCATTCTGGCAGCGTTGGTTCTTTACTGGCTCTTTCGGGCGGTTGTCCTTGCAAGGACGCTACCGCATTGATAATGTACGAAAAAGAACAGCAATTCGCTCGACAGTGCTTTCAAAAGTACTTAAGTCTCTTAGGGAGCATCATATCCCCTCTTGCGGTAGCCGGGTTGAAGATCGAATCTGCAGATTATAATCATTCCAGAATTAGTTGTCACACTGCTGAAGAAGGACAAACCTGATGAAAAACGACATCAAGCACCCCACCGGCAAACCAATCCTTCGCACCCTTGCCATGCCCGCCGATACTAATCCCGTCGGGGATATATTCGGTGGCTGGATCATGTCCCAGATGGATATCGCCGGTGGAATCATGGCACGTGAGGTCACCTGCTCCCGTGTGGTGACGGTAGCTGTAGATACCATCGTCTTTATCAAGCCGGTAAAGGTTGGTGATGTGGTCTGCTGTCATGGTGAAGTGACAAAAATAGGCACAACCTCGATCACCATTAATCTTGAAGTCTGGGTCAGACC
>DEIL01000006.1 GCA_002352445.1 Desulfobulbaceae bacterium UBA2775 | reverse complement strand
TCAAGGGTGACTATGGCTCTGATGGTTTATTAAGCTACTATACATTTGATAACAGTCTTGGTTATGAGGATCCCCAAAACCTATTATATACCGGGCGATTTGATATTTTCCTTGAAATCAGTCCCCATTATCTATTAAAAGGCAATTTCCTTTTTACAAACAGTGATGAATATGAAGAGATGAGTTTTCTTTTCTCTCTTTTCTATCGTTGGTAAAGAGTGATGGCGTCGTAAAAAGCCCGATCCGGAGTCTCGCAGGCTCGCTTACCTGCTTCGTTGCAGGTTTTCCTCAGAACCTCCAGATACCATACGTATTGTTGAGGGCCTGAGAAAAACACTATGCCCCGGAGTCTACGCTTATCGGACTTAGCCAACTGGAACTTCGAATGATCTTGTAACGAGTTCATCAAAAGTGTAACTATGCTGCCTGTATATGTTTCTGTCTGAGAAATCTCCTGGCAGGAGCTCACAGGTTTTTTTATGGAGATTGAAATGGTTCAGAGAATACCGATGTCTAAAGCCGGTAATAAGAAACTTAGAGAGGAACTTCTACGCCTTGAAAGGGTTGAAAGAGGTGAGGTAGTTCAAGCAATAGAAACTGCGCGTGAGCACGGAGACCTGAAGGAAAATGCCGAGTACCATGCAGCAAAAGACAGGCAGGGTCATATAGAGGGCAGGATAATTGAATTAAAGGATAAACTTGCCAGAGCAGAGGTGATTGATTGCTCCAGGGTGAACACCGAGCGAGTGATTTTTGGTGCAATTGTGCAATTACTTGATATGGATACAGATGAAGAGATTACCTACCAGTTGCTGGGGCCAGAGGAGGCTGAAGTGAAAAACGGCTCTATTTCAGTACTATCTCCGTTAGGAAAAAGTATGATCGGTAAAGAGATAGGGGACGAGGTGTTGGCAAAAACTCCAGGCGGTACAAGAGAGTTTGAAGTTATTGATATCAAGCAGTCTCAATTTGCATAGTGGTGCGTCCTGATGGCGTCGTCAAAATTCCGATTTATTCGGGCTAGAATACCAGGGAAAATAATTTGGCGATGATGATGTTGTAATGATGTGCCTGTTCTCCAATATCTCACTTAATCTGGTTAGTGTCAAGCAGTACACCCTGAAGGAAGAGAGATAATATCTGATCTGTTATTTCTTCAACTGAGTAGTGGGTTTCCAGGGATACATTCCAGACTCCTGAAACTTCATCCAGAGCTCCAAAAAACGCCCTTTTGGCAACATCGGGGAGAATGTCCGGGCGGTAGATTCCCTGATCCTGTCCCTTTCTTATGATGTCCGAAATAATATTTGTATAGACACTAAATTTGTTTTTTCGGTAGTTTCGGATCACTTTATTAGTTTGGCGCAATTCTATTTGTATCACCTCACCCAGGTATTTGTTTTTTTTCATCGCCTGAAGATACTGAGACACATATATTTGCAACATTCTGCCGGGATCCTGCTCTTCGGAGAGCAGTTTCTCTGTTTCAGCAAAAATTTTCCCTATTTCTTCTTCAAAGATGGAAAGGAGTATGTCATATTTATTATTGAAGTAGATGTAAATTGTGCCATCAGCAACCTTGGCTTCTTTTGCAATATCGGATATTCTGGCAGTGAAAAATCCTTTTTTTGCAAAAACTTTTGTTGCCGCCGAAATAATTTTCGTGTGTTTATTAACAACTACCATTTCAAAAATAATTGTAAAAGTAAGAAGGAAGTGCACACAGTACATGAATGACTACTCATTCATGTAATATTTCGTACCGCATTTGTCAACATTCAACTAACTATAAAGGCGAATGGAGGGCACTTAACAGCACTTCGAAAAGTAACTACTGAGAGTTAAACAGCAGGTAGACGAATTAGAGGGTAAACTATATTTCAACTGGAGTAACCTATGAAAATACTGGTGATTGGTTCAGGTGGTCGTGAGCACGCTCTTGTATGGAAAATCAAACAGAGTAAAAAAGTTAGCAAAATCTATTGCGCCCCCGGTAATGCCGGAATAAGTCGCATAGCAGAATGTGTTGATATTTCAGCAACCGATGTGGATGGTCTGCTGCAGTTCGCTTTACAGGAAAATATTGATCTAACTGTTGTTGGTCCTGAATCATCGCTCGTTGAAGGTGTTGTGGATGTTTTTGAAGAAAAAAACTTGAAAATATTTGGTCCCACCAGGCGAGCTGCCATCCTGGAGGGCAGCAAGGTTTTCACCAAGGAATTTTTAGAAAGACATCATATACCATCTGCATCTTTTAAAGTTTTTAAGGATCGCAAGAAGGCAAAAAAATATATCGAAGGTTGTGGTGCTCCAATTGTTGTAAAGGCGGACGGTCTTGCAGCCGGCAAGGGGGTTATCGTTGCAAAAACAATCAAAGAGGCAAAAAAAGCAGTTGATCTCATTATGAAGGAGAAGGCTTTTGGCAGTGCCGGTGAAAGAGTAGTTGTTGAAACCTGTCTCAATGGGGAGGAAGCCTCTTTTATCGCTTTTACTGACGGCAAAACTATTTTGCCGTTACCAACCTCTCAGGATCACAAAGCGATATTTGAGAATGATGAAGGACCTAATACTGGTGGTATGGGTGCTTATTCACCAGCACCAATTGTAACTCCTGAAATTGCTGAGTTTGTAATGAATAAGGTAATGTTACCTACGGTGAAGGGTTTGGAAGCTGAGGGGAGGCCATACAAGGGTATGCTCTATGCCGGATTAATGATCGACGGTGATGAGATTAATGTTCTTGAGTTCAACTGCAGATTTGGTGATCCTGAGGCACAACCCCTCCTTATGAGGCTTAAAAGTGATATCATAGATATTTTTGAGGCAGCTATTGAAGGCAAACTACATCGGATCGATATGAAGATTGATCCCCGGCCAACTGTATGTGTCGTGATGGCCTCAGGCGGTTATCCTGGATCGTATGTTAGCGGAAAAATAATTAAAGGAGTAACTAAAGCCGAGGCTGTAAATGGTGTAGAAGTGTTCCACGCCGGAACCATGCGGAAAAAAGGAAGAACTGTTACAAACGGAGGCAGAGTCTTAGGGATTACGGCAGTTGGAAATACTTTGCAGGTGGCCATCAAGAAATGCTATCAGGCCGTTGATCAAATTGAATGGACAAATTGCTATTTTCGGAGAGATATTGGCGGAAAGGCCTTAACTGGCAGTAGAAAAAAAGAAAAAAAACCGGCGGTTGGAATTGTCATGGGAAGTGACTCAGACCTTGAGGCCATGAGAGCGGCAGCTGATTTTTTGAAATTGATGGATATCAATTTCGAAATGACTGTTGCCTCCGCCCACCGTACTCCCGAAAAAGCGACTGAATATGCAAAAACTGCGAAAGAAAGAGGGCTTAAGATTATTATTGCCGGGGCCGGCATGGCTGCCCATCTGGCCGGTGTCCTTGCCTCCCATACAGATCTTCCAGTAATTGGTGTACCTCTGGACGCATCCCCTTTGGGGGGAATGGATGCTCTTCTGGCAACAGTACAGATGCCTCCCGGAATACCAGTTGCAACCATGGGTATAGGTAGATCCGGGGCTAAAAATGGTGCGGTTCTGGCGTCACGCATTCTTGCGTTAAATGATCCAGCCCTGGCCAGTAAACTTGTGAAATTTCGACAGGATATGGTTACAGAAGTGGAGCAGAAAGCCAAGCGGATCCAGGTTTAAAAATCGAGGCGGATTGTGGTTGAATCTTCGGTGGCTGAAGCAGTTGTAATTCTCAGGAGGGGAGGTGTGGTGGCCTTCCCGACTGAAACATATTATGGTCTTGCCGTAGATCCCGGCAATGAGAATGCCCTCAAGAGATTATATCGATTAAAGCGGCGCGAACCTGAGAAAGCTATCCTTGTCTTAATAGAAAACTCCGACAAGATAACAAGTGTCGCCGCATCTGTACCAGACCAATATATACCTTTGATGGCAAAGTACTGGCCGGGAGCACTGACCATGATTTTTCCGGCAAAAAAATCACTTTCCACGATTCTTACCGGTAATACAGGCACAGTGGCTGTGCGGGTATCTCCGCACCCACTTGCCAGGGCACTGGTGCAGACATTTGGCAAGGCTGTAACCGCCACCAGTGCAAATCTTTCGGGTCAAAGTCCTGCCAGGTCAGCCTCGGAGGTAAGAAATACATTTGGTGACAGGGTAGACTATATAATAGATGGTGGTCAAACTATTGCAGGTCGCTGCTCAACTCTTGTCGGGATAAGAAAGACAAAACTGATAATTTTAAGAGAGGGACAGGTTGACCTGACGAATGACAGCAATTTTTCCAGTCTATCCTCGGAGGCTGTCCGAGAATAGACATTTATTATCAAATCGAGGTTTTTAAAAAATAAGTACAGTCATATAAGTGATATCTCGGAGTCTCGTGCCTCACTTACCGGAGCATTAATATTTTGAAAATAACGAAGAGTTGGGGGTAGGTAGCGAGTTTACGAGACTCCGCAGATGTATTCTCGGACAATCTCCTAACCCCTGGTAAGTTGACGATACTTTATCCGATGCGGCTGGTCGGCTTCAGCACCGAGACGTGCCTTTCTGTCTTTTTCATAATCCGAATAATTGCCTTCAAACCATACTACCTGGGAATCACCTTCAAATGCAAGTATGTGAGTGGCAATTCTGTCCAGAAACCAGCGGTCATGGCTGATCACTACCGCACAGCCACCGAAATTTTCCAATGCTTCTTCAAGAGCCCTCAGGGTGTTAACATCAAGGTCATTTGTCGGTTCATCCAGGAGGAGAACATTGCCGCCTTCTTTCAGCGTCCTGGCCAGGTGGACACGGTTACGCTGCCCACCTGAAAGCAATCCAACTTTTTTCTGCTGGTCTGATCCGGAAAAATTAAATTTGCCGACATAGGCCCGGCTGTTCACTTCATGGGTTCCAAGCCATATGGTCTCCTGTTCTTCCGAGATAGCCTGCCAGATGGTGGCATTTGGATCGAGGCTGTCCCGATCCTGATCGACATAGGCAAGTTTTACAGTCTCTCCAATACGGATCGAACCTTTATCAGGAGACTCTTCACCGGTAATCATTTTAAACAGCGTACTTTTACCTGCGCCGTTAGGGCCGATTACACCTACTATGCCACCAGGAGGAAGATTGAAGCTCATCTCCTCAACAAGCAACCTGTCTCCAAAACTTTTCCTGATATTATTCGCTTCAATTACTACCTTTCCAAGCCTTGGTCCGGGGGGAATAAATATTTCAAGATCCCTGGCGAGTTTTTCTGTTTCCAGGGACATCAGCTTTTCGTAAGAGCTTATCCGGGCTTTTGATTTACTTCTCTTGCCCTTTGCCGACATTCTTATCCATTCCAGTTCACGTTTCAGTGTTCTCCGGTGATCGGTTTCTTTTTTCTCTTCCATCGCAAGTCGTTTTTCTTTCTGTTCGAGCCAGGAAGAATAATTACCTTTCCAGGGTATTCCCACACCTCTGTCAAGCTCAAGAATCCAGCCGGCAACATTATCAAGAAAATAACGATCATGGGTGACTGCAATAATAGTTCCCTGATATGCTTGCAGATGGTGTTCCAGCCAGGCGACAGACTCTGCATCGAGGTGGTTGGTTGGCTCGTCAAGGAGCAGAATATCCGGCTGCCTGAGAAGAATTCTGCAGAGAGCCACACGCCGTTTTTCACCTCCTGAGAGTATACCGCACTTAGTGCCCGACGGAGGACAGCGAAGGGCATCCATGGCCATCTCAAGACGGCTGTCAAGGTCCCAGGCTGACAGATTATCAAGTTGCTCCTGAACCACACCCTGCCTCTCGATGAGATCCTGCATTTCATCATCAGACATGGGTTCGGCAAATTTTTCATTTATAGTGTTAAATTCGTTGAGAAGATCAACCGTATCCTGGACTCCTTCTTCGACGATATCCTTAACGGTTTTATCGGAATCCAGTGCGGGTTCCTGCTCAAGATAATCAACTATTAGACCGGGAGCGAGATGTGTTTCTCCATTAAACTCTTTTTCAATTCCGGCGAGGATTCGCAGCAGGGTACTCTTACCGGAGCCATTCAAACCGAGCACGCCGATTTTTGCTCCATAAAAATAAGAGAGAGAAATATCTTTTAAAACCGGCTTGTTATCATAGTATTTACTCACCTTAATCATTGAGTAAATTATCTTTTTATCATCGGTGCTCATTGATTTTCCTTTGGTTGCTCTGAAGTTTGTTCGAATGGTTTTGACCGGATTAATGTGAACTTTGCAATGCAGTGGATAATACAAAAAAAAGCGCGATAATCAAACAAGAGATTATCGCGCTCATTCAAACCAGGTTTAAACACCTGTTTATTTGCCCTGGTATCAGGACTACTCTTTTATCTCTTTATCACCGGCATGTTTGGCGACCATCACACCGACAACTCCGAGTAAACCGATATTTTTAATGGTTTTCATTGCAGGCTTGACCATGGAGGCAAGCATTGCCCTGCGTCGAACCTGATTCAGGTCCGCAAGTTCTGGTTTTTGACTGTTAAAGAGCAGCGCCATGTCCTTTTTTTTGCCAAAATACCTGGAGTTGGGGCCAAGTTCACCGCCTTCAGGCTCAATACCTTTGGCACCTTTTTTTACATATTTTGAAACTTCTGAGTCTGGATCATCCAGATCTCCGAAGATCCGGGCACCGGTAATACAGGTCTGTACACAAGCAGGATCTGATCCTGCCTCGACTCTTGGCTTACAATAGGTACACTTATCAGCTTTGCCGTCTTCCGAGACGTCATCCAATTGATCAGGATTTATGTATCTGGCATTATATGGGCAGGCATCAGCGCAGGCACCACAGCCGATACATCGACTCTTATCGATCTGTACCGTCCCGTCAAATGGATCCTTCCAGGTAGCGGCGACTTCAATTGTCTCAGTTTTACCTGATTTCGCATCGGTAAATGTCATATCCACAGTGTCTGCAGGACACTCAGGCACACAGACAGGATCGTTACAGTGATTGCACAGGCCCGGGTAATAGGTCGATGCCATTTCGTTTTCAACCATAGCAGGGCCCATTCTATATACCCAGTTACGTCCAAATTCTACAGGAACCTCCCACTCTGCCTTGCAGGCTATAGTGCAGGCATGACAGCCTACACAACGTTCGAGGTCTATAATCATTCCATATTGCATTTCTTTATTCCTCCTGAAGTAACCTTTTAGCCGATTTATGCAGCCGATGGGATATCAATAACTTTGCCGTCTTTGATGAATTTGACAAAGTTATTTCGCATTCCATGGGCACCGGTTTCAGGATCAACAGTAATTTTGGTTATAAGACTGGTATCATCTACACCTGCATTCACGCCAACGCTCATCAACGGATTGGCAGAGCCGTAACCATGGCCCATATAAACAGAATCCTTTCTGATGCCCGGAGTGGTCTTTACGATAGTTGTTGTACGGGATTTCACGCCTTCCTGGTTGATAAAGCCAACCTCGTCACCATCTGCAAGCCCCATTTTCCCGGCAAGTTCATCGTTGAGCCAAACGGGGTTGGAAGGCATTGCCTTATTGAGCCAGACATTGTTCTGGGTTCTGTTGAAGGTGTGTACGGGAACACGACCATAGAGCAGACGGGCAAAACCTGCAGGTGGCTGCTCAACTGGAATATAAGTGGGAACTCCAGGGAAACCGTCATCTTCAAGATCTTCATTATAGAAGACAACCTCGAAATCCTCAGGAATGTTATAGGGATTTTTCCCTTCACGAATATGGATACCTTCCTCTTTTTTCAGCTGTGCCAGTGAGAGTCCTGCAACTTTGAGGTTTTTATCAACCATCTCCTCAACACTTTTAACAGGAATATCTTTTTCATATCCCATACGTATTGCGATCTCGTTGGTGATATAGACCTGATCCTTTCTTTCAAACATTGGTGCCGCAAGGGGCATCCTGGCAGAGATGTACTGCTGATGTTCTTCAGCAAAATCCCACTGGGTACCAGTCTTTATATAGTCATATCGCTCAAGATAACTCACCTCGGGCAGGAGAATATCAGCCCACATAGTAACATCCGTCGGCATGACATCCACACACATTACAAAATCCATCTGCTTCAGGACCTTCTTCATTTTTTCCTGACCGGGAATTGTCTGGATGGGATTCTGTCCCCAGATAACACAACCTTTGATGGGGTAAGGTTTACCGGTCAAGGCGGCATCACGGATTAGTTCTGTTGGAGTTCCCGGCGGGGTGTAGGGATAAATCAGCTCTTCATCACTGTTAAGGTTGAGATTATGCTCTTCCTCATGTTCCTTATGTTCCCAGCTTGTTTTACCAACTTTCGGACCAATGGCCGGCACCCATCCACCTTTAACATAATAGGCACCAAGAACACCTGTCAGACAGGCAAGAGAGCGTTGTCTCTGGAAATCATTTCCGTACCATGATACATGTCTGCCGGGATGAATTGATACGCTCGGTGCATTTGCAGCCAGCAGGTCGGCAACTTCCTTTATCTGTGCTACAGGTACATCACATTCCTTTGCAGCTTTTTCAAGAGTCCACTCTTTTATACCTGCAGCAAACTCTTCAAATCCGTCACCATATTCATCAATGAAATCCTCAGCATGTTTTTTGTTCTTGATAAGGTAATTCATGATAGCCAGTAAAAAGGCGGTGTCGGTTCCAGGCTTGATTTGAACCCAGATATCAGATTTAGCGGCAGATGCTGAGTAACGTGGGTCAACGACTACCAGCTTAGCTCCATTCTGCAGGCCCTTTATATAGCTTTTAACATGGGAAACATGAACATTTTCGCCAAAATGACCACCTAAAAGAAAGATGACTTTGGCGTTCGGCATATCCACCTTTTCACCCGGGGCTTTGCCAATAGTCGCCAGATAGGCTGTATCACGAATACCACGGCACTGGAAAAAAGATGCTTCGCTTACGTTAGGGGTTCCTACAGTTCTTTCAAAAAAGTGCATTGGATATTTAGCAGTGGAACCGTGGGGGAAAACAGATATACTCTGGGAACCGTATTTATCTTGAACAGCCTTCAGTTTTCCTCCGCATTCGTCCAGGGCTTCCTTCCAGGAGATTCTTTTCCATTTAGGATTGCCTCTTTCACCGACATTTTTCAAGGGGTACTTCAGCCGATCCGGATCATAGAGGAGTTTGATGCCGGCATTGCCTCTGGCGCAAATGGAACTACCATTATCAACAGATTTAGGATTGCCTTCGATCTTTACAAGGCGATCATCCCGCTTTTTCCCAACGAGTTGACAGCGCCAGAAACACATTTCACAAATACCCCCGACAACTGTTTCTTCCTTGAGCGAGCCTTTGGACTCATGGGGGGAACGTTTAATACCGCTCTCTGATGCTACTGCCTTTGAAAGGGGCAGAGCTACAGCTGCCAATGAGGCAGATTGTAGAAATTTACGCCTCGTTAAGTTGAACGCCATATTCCTTTTCCTCCTTTGTGAAAAAGTCAATAATGCTGATAATTACATGGTAAAAAGGATGTTGACTCTCCTTTTTGACCAGTTTAGAAAAAGTTGTGTACCAGGGAAGAAAAAAACGTGAGAGAAATTCTTCTTCTGCTTTCTGGTTTTTATCTTCAGCCAGAAATGATAAAAATTCCAGTTGATGTGTTAAGTTATCCGGTAAATCCGCATTTTCTGAAAGAGCGTAGCCCTGTGAACGATAATAAACTAAAACATCTTCCGCATATTTCCCTTGGAGTGATTTTTCCAGGTATACTGAACCATAGGGTGGCGCTACGACATGGGGCATGCCATTTATGAAAAGTCGTGTATGTTCAACCTGGAGGTCTTCGAGATAATCTTTAGCGGAGGCTAATGTTGATTTCAAATTATCCTTTTCATTAT
>DEIL01000228.1:11759-12329 GCA_002352445.1 Desulfobulbaceae bacterium UBA2775 | reverse complement strand
TCGTAACACGTTAACCCTCCATTAGTTTGTTGCTCATTCTCCCTGCCCATTCGTTTTCAACGTACGTACCATGACTTTCCCACACAGGAACAGAAAAAATAAACATCAGTCGATATTTTGCAGAACTTTTTTGACCACATTCCCATCCACAGTGCTGCCGAAATTATTCATGATCGGTTTCATCGCCTGCATTTTATTTGGGAAAGAGGTGAAATCAATATTTTCCTCAATCCAGGCTCGAACCTCTTCTTCAGTTGCCTGCTGAGGGAGATATCCTTCCATCACCCGTAAAAACCCCGAGGTTTCTTTTCCAGCTGCCGCCAGAAGTTCCTTCTCGGATTTAATCAATTTTTTGATGATAGCAATAACCTGTTCGTCACTGAGATTTTTTTCCCGCTGCCGTTGAAACTCACCTATCAGAATCCTGATCGCGCCTATGCGGTCAGCATCCCTCGACTTCATTGCCGGTTTTAGTGAATCTCTAAACTGTTCCTGTAAGCTCATGTTTTCTCCCTGCTGAAATTTTCAGTTTTTATGAGATCATCATTTATGATAAACTCGTAAAAAGGT
>DEIL01000228.1:11241-11609 GCA_002352445.1 Desulfobulbaceae bacterium UBA2775 | reverse complement strand
CGCTTACCTGTATATCGAACTTCTCGACCTTTTTACGAGTTTATCATATTTGATGAACTCGTAAAAAGTCCTCTGCTTCGTCATTCCCGCGCAGGCGGGAATCCAGAACATACTGAAATAACTGGATTCCCGCCTGCGCGGGAATGACGGAACGGCGAATAATTTGGGTTTTTACGAGTTTGTCATATTTTAGCACTCTAACAATAATCACCATAACAGTAGATAAAAATAATGACACTTTTGCCCGCAATTGAGCATGAGACACAGACAAACCCAGATGCCTCGGTAATCTGGATGCATGGCCTGGGAGCCGACGGCAACGATTTTGCACCTATAGTCCCTGAACTGAGACTGCCGGATTCATTGGC
>DEIL01000228.1:10698-11177 GCA_002352445.1 Desulfobulbaceae bacterium UBA2775 | reverse complement strand
AGGTAGACAGAGTGCAGCTCATGAAATCAGCCGAAAAAATAGATGGTTTTATTGACAGGGAGCTGAGTAGAAACATTCAGAGCAAACGGATAATTATAGCAGGTTTTTCCCAGGGGGGTGCCGTCGCATATCAGGTTGCCCTGAGTAAAAAGGTACAACTTGGCGGACTTCTCGCCATGTCCACCTATTTTGCCACTGTCGATTCCATTAAACTGAGTGAAGAAAATAAAGCAATCCCTATAAAAATCCAGCACGGAATTCACGATCCTGTTGTACCTGAATCCCTTGGGCAAAAGGCAACCACCCAACTGGTCAAGCTTGGTTATAGCGTAAACTATCAAAACTATCCGATGGAACATGCAGTATGCCCCCAGCAGATTGCAGATATTTCCCATTGGCTCCGGGAAATCCTGAGTTGACATGGAATCAATCGCTTTCATAGCAGAACAGAAGATCCTCAAGGCAATAGAGGACGGGGA
>DEIL01000228.1:8598-10588 GCA_002352445.1 Desulfobulbaceae bacterium UBA2775 | reverse complement strand
TCCTGAAATGACTAGATTCCCGCCTTGTATGGAATGACGAAGCAAGGGACTTTTTACGAGTTTATCAACGATGAAAACCATTAATAAGAACAATGAAGAGTATCTGACGGAAGCAGTAAAACATTTCAACGCGGCGTCCCATCCCCTGGCCCTGACCGGAGCAGGAATCTCCGTCGGCAGTGGGATAGCTGACTTTAGAAGTCCGGGCGGCCTCTGGTCACGTTTTTCTCCGGATGAGTATGCCACACTCGACGTTTTCCTGCATAACCCTGAAAAGGCCTGGCAACTCTACCGAAAACTCGGCACAGAACTTTTAGGCAAAGCCCCTAATAAAGGGCACCTGGTCCTGGCCGATTTTGAAACGAACGGCCTGCTCAAAGGGCTCATCACCCAGAATGTCGATAACCTGCACCAGGCGGCGGGCAGTGAAAATGTTTTGGAAATCCATGGAGATCATCAACACCTGCATTGCCTGCAATGCGGTAGCACATTACCTGTGAGCGAAGACCATTACAGTATGAAAGGTGTTCCCGAATGCGACCTGTGTAAATATCCGTTGAAACCAAACATTGTCCTTTTTGGCGAGGCAGTCAAAAGTCTCGATGAAATCCAGGATCTCATATCAGCCTGTGATCTCCTGCTTGTAATCGGAACCTCGGCAAAAGTATATCCGGCAGCGGGAATACCGGAGAGCATCAAGCAGCAGGGAGGCATAATCTACGAATTTAACCAGGAACAAACCCTTTCATCCTCCGGTTTTTCAGGGCATGCCCCGCTCTCCGATTATTTTTTTGAAGGGGATCTTGGAATTACCCTACCGCTGTTTAGTGACGCTGTTTTTGGTGAGAACTAATCCTTTTTGGTGTCCCATGTTGTTTTAAGAAGAAATATACCAACGGGGACATAGGACCAGAGTGCCAGCGCAGGAAGATTTGGGTAAACCAGCATGGCATCGGGGGAATAGATAAGCAGATAGGCAACAAGCGCCGGCATTTTATCAAGCTGCAGAAAAGCAAACACGGCGAGAACAAAACGCCTCATCAAATCCGGACGCTCCTCCGAGCTTCCCCGGGACGCACGATAGAGGAGATAAAGCGACCCGGATAACCCGATAATAAAAAAATAAGTTCCCAGCAGCGCCTCGATTGCCAGACGGGATTCATCAGCAGCCAGGGTTCTGGCATCGGAAGGAAACCAGAAAAAAGATGCAAGGAAAAGAGTTGATATATATCCTCCAAGCCCCATAATCAGGTACTTGAAATGCGTTCTGGAAACCTGCTCAACAATTTCAAACTTCGGTTTTGCCAGAAAAAGAGCACCTACCATCACAGCAAGCAGTGCACCAAGCAGGAAAAATGGATATGAAGGAGCATCACCATACAGCGGAAACCAGAGACGTTCTTCATTTATCGGCAACAGAAACAGCAGTCCAAAAAAAAAGGAGACCAAGGTGCCAAAACCGAGGAGAAACGCTGTCATAATCCTTGTCAAGCCCGTCAGATAACTTATCCCGGCAACAGATGAGGCAAACCCTGCAATAAGAACTCGTATAATCATTTTTGCTCCAACCCCCTCCTAATTATTTTTTATTGGCATATAGCTCTTTAAATGATAACTATTCCCTTTGAGGGTAACAACTCTTTTTTTAAGTGAAATGGTGACATAACCTCTTCAACCTATGCAAAAACACACTATTCAACAGTGCAGACAATGCGGTCAGAAGCTGCGCTTTCCTGTTAACATGGGGGGCATGCTTATGGCCTGCCCCAACTGCGGCCAGAAATTTCAATCCGATTTCAAACTGAAAGGCTGTAATAAGAAGCCATTTTTTCAAAGTTGTGAAGAGTATACCACAGGCTACCTGCCTCGACTTAAACATACTTTGAATTCTATCTTCTCGTGCTGGTTTAAAAAATAGTATGGATATAGCATTACAAATCTGGGGAGGTAGTTCCTACCTTATTAATAAAATCTTCTTTGCCCTGGCAGA
>DEIL01000228.1:0-8515 GCA_002352445.1 Desulfobulbaceae bacterium UBA2775 | reverse complement strand
CTGGTGGAGTTCCATCCATGTTTTTAGGTCTTTACACAGTATATCA
Source organism: Desulfobulbaceae bacterium UBA2775 (assembly GCA_002352445.1). Classification (GTDB taxonomy): domain Bacteria; phylum Desulfobacterota; class Desulfobulbia; order Desulfobulbales; family Desulfocapsaceae; genus Desulfomarina. Next base: position 8,469 of record DEIL01000228.1, on the reverse strand, counting down.
GAATTCTAAATCACCAAATAGCATTTTTGACAAAGTTGCTTCATTCTTCACATACGGTTCTATAGCTCTAGGCGTCAGTTACAGTTTGTTTGATAATGGTGGCATTACGTCATTTTCTCAAGTTTTAGAAATGGGAGTTATGGTAGGTTTTTTATTGGGAAGTTATCTACTAGCCAAAAACAATAGAACAGGTTGGTTGTTTTTCATGTTAATGAACGGGAGTATGGCGAGTCTTATGTTTATCCAGAATAAACCGTTATTAACAGCACAACAAATTGTATCACTAAGCTTTGTAATATACGGTTTCAGGGCATCAAGAAAAACAAACTCATTAAAAAAATGACCGCCTTCTTGCCCCTACGATGTGGCATGATTAGAGTAAATCAGCCGTCTAAGAAATACATCTCTATTTACAAGGAAGGTAATAGTGAACAGTCCTTTACATGCTGGAACTCTCGAGTCACTGGTATTTGATAATCGGTTTGTCAACGAATTGCCAGGCGACACCACCAAAACTAACCATAGACGCCAGGTGCGGGGAGCCTGCTATTCACCGGTTCACCCTCAGAAGGTATCCTCTCCTGAGCTTCTTGCTTACAGCCCTGAGGTTGCAGAGATCCTGGGACTATCACCCCAGACCTGTAAAACCGATTATTTTGCAGAACTTTTTGGCGGCAACCAACTGGTTCAGGGAATGGATCCCTACGCCATGTGCTATGGCGGGCACCAGTTTGGCAACTGGGCGGGGCAGCTCGGCGATGGCCGCGCCATTAATCTTGGAGAAATCATCAACAGCCGGGCTGAACACTGGACGCTGCAGCTCAAAGGCGCCGGCCCTACTCCCTATTCACGAAATGCCGACGGTCTTGCCGTCCTCCGCTCATCTGTCCGGGAGTTCCTCTGCAGTGAGGCAATGCACCACCTGGGTATTCCGACTACACGTGCCCTCAGCCTGGTTACCACCGGTGAACAGGTCGAAAGAGACATGTTCTACGACGGCCACCCGAAAGAAGAGCCCGGTGCTGTAGTCTGTCGCGTTTCCCCCTCCTTCATTCGCTTTGGGAATTTTGAAATTCTTGCCTCAAGGGGTGAAACGACTCTGTTGCAACAGCTGATCGACTTTACTATTCGCAGCGACTTCCCCCACCTGGGACAACCTTCTACAGCCACCTACCTGAAATGGTTCAACGAAATCTGCCGAACCACGGCTGAAATGATCATCCACTGGATGCGCGTAGGATTTGTCCATGGAGTGATGAATACAGACAATATGTCCATCCTGGGCCTTACCATAGACTATGGCCCATACGGCTGGCTTGAGGATTTCGATCCCAACTGGACCCCCAACACAACGGACAGCCAGGGGAGACGGTATTGCTTTAAAAACCAACCCCATATAGGCCAGTGGAATCTTCTTCAACTGGCAAACAGTATCTTTCCCGTTATCAATGATAAAATCCCTCTCCAGGAAAGCCTTACTCTCTATAATGACGTCTTCCAGCAGGGCTGGAACGAAATGATGGCAGAAAAGCTTGGTTTTACAAGCTTTGATCCCCAGTCAGACAACAAGCTGATCAGTGAGCTGACATCCATCCTGCCGCTGGTGGAAACAGATATGAGCATCTTTTTCAGAAACCTGGCACTCCTTGACATTCACCCTGACGCACAGGACACCGATTCTCTTCTGTATCCTTTGCTGGACGCTTACTACCAACCGGAGCAGATAACAAAAGAGTATAAAAATCGTATCGGTAAATGGCTGCAGGACTATAAGCAACGATCCCTGCAGGAAAAACTCTCGGCAAGAGAGCGCAGTGAGCGGATGAACAAGACAAACCCGAAATATGTGTTAAGAAACTATATGGCCCAACTGGCTATTGATAAGGCTGAAAAGGGTGATACTTCTATGATCAATGACCTGCTTGAGCTTATCCGTCACCCCTATGATGAACAGCCTGAAAATAAAATATATGCGGCCAAACGCCCGGACTGGGCGCGTAATCGGCCTGGTTGTTCGATGCTCTCCTGCAGTTCCTAGATGGTGGTGTCGTAAAAACTCTTCATCTGTCTTCGTTGCTGTAAATTTTCTATCATTACGACGTACCTCAGTACGCCGAAATAATAGAAAATTTACGCGCCTCGCATATGAAGTTTTTTTCTTAGCCATCTCAAACCCGGGATATTAAAGCAAACTTCTTCTCAAATCCTCAATGTGGTTGGCCAGGGCTCTGCAGAATCTGGCAGCTTCTGCTCCATCGATCACTCTATGATCATAGGAGACGGAAAAGGGTAGAGTAAGACGGGGAATAAAATTTTCTCCATCCCAGACCGGCTTTTGATAGCTGCGGGACAAGCCTAGAACAGCAACCTGCGGCCCATTTACAATGGGCGTAAACCCTGTCCCCCCAATTCCACCTAAACTCGATATCGTAAACGTTGCGCCCTGAATATCCGGTATTGCCAGCTTCCCTTTCCTTGCACTGCCACTCAGTTGATTCAATTCGGTTCGAATCTCTCGAATACCCTTCCAGTCAACATCTTTTAAGACAGGAACGACCAACCCCTGGGGTGTATCCACGGCAATCCCGATATGATAATACTTTTTCAGGAGAATTTTTTCGCCTCCCGGAATCAGCGAGCAGTTAAAGAGGGGAAATTCTTTCAGCACAGCCGAAACCGCCTTTATAATAAACACAAGAATGGAGAACCTGATCTCATCTTCTTTCAGTTCCCCGTTCAACTCTTTTCTGAAACTTTCAAGCTCAGTTATATCGGCCTCATCAAAATGGGTTACATGAGGAATCGTTATCCAGCTTCTATAGAGATGCGACCCTGAAATTTTCTGAATACGCCCTAATGCTGCCTCTTCTGTCTCTCCGTATTTACTGAAGTCCTCCAGTGGTGGGTCCAAAACCTGCATATCCGATGGCATGGCTGTTGTTTGTGGGTCTTCCTTCACCACATCCTGCACTTCAACAACCTGCAGATCTTCTAAAAGAATCCGACCATTTGGACCCGACGGAGTAATTCTGGAAAGATCAATACCATGTTCCCTGGCATAGCCACGCACAGACGGAGTAGCATGAAAAATCAGGCTTTCCTCTTTGATCTCGACCAGGGAGGAAGAGTCATCGGCAGCAACTTCCACCGTTTCCTCAATTCCCACATCTACATTGCCCGAATCGGTGGTTTCGATAAGAGCAATCAGGTCGCCGCTGACGATCGTATCATTCTCTTTTATCAGCACTTCCTTAATGACACCTGCAAAAGGTGAGGGGATCTCCATTACCGCCTTCTCACTCTCCAGAGCAATAAGAGAAGTATCAACCTCAACTCGATCCCCGGCTGAAATAAAAACATCGACCACAGTAATTGTCTGAACATCACCAAACTCGGGAACCACGATCTTTTTCAAGGCCATATATCACTCTCCTCTAGTAATTGCATGTGAAGCTTCGGGGTTGATATCATACTGTGTAATTGCTCTACTTACCACATCGGCAGACAAACTTTTCTGCTCAACAAGCCCCTGCAGGGCAGCAATAACAATATGAAATCGGTCCACTTTAAAAAAGCGACGCAGGACTTCCCGCATATCACTTCTCCCATATCCATCCGTCCCCAGAACCGTCAGCGGTTTTGGCATAAACCTTCGCAACTGCTCCCCATATGCCTGAACATAATCGGTCGAAATAACCACCGGGCCGTCAAATCCGCTCATAATCTCTTCGATATACGTTTTCCTGCGAGGTTGTTCCGGATGCATACGATTCCAATCCTCAACAAGAATCCCCTCGCGGTGCAGCTGGTTTATGCCGAGAACTGACCAGATATCTGTCTGAACATCAAAATCCTTCTCTAGGAGATCGGCTGCCGCAATGGCTTCTCTAAAAATCGAACCGCTGCCCATCAACTGTACTCTTAGTTTACCGGGGTTGCCTTTTTTATAAAGGTACATCCCACGATGGATACCTTCCTCAGCACCTTGAACCAATCCCGAATGACTGTAGTTCTCATTAAGGAGGGTAATATAATAAAATATATCTTCTCCTTTTTCATACATACGTTCAATACCCTTTTGCACCAGAACCGTGACCTCATAACCAAAGGTCGGATCATAGGCCTGGCAGGAGGGAAATGTCGAGGCAAAGAGCAATGCCTGCCCATCCTGATGCTGGAGGCCTTCCCCGTTTAAGGTCGTCCTGCCAGCGGTAGCGCCCATGAGAAAACCTTTTGCCCGGCTGTCACCGGCAGCCCAGAGCTGGTCCCCGATTCGCTGGAAGCCGAACATCGAGTAAAAGGTGTAAAAGGGAATCATCGGCACCCCGTAATTTGTATGGGCGGTCGCTGCCGCAAGCCACGATGATATGGATCCGGCTTCGGTGATGCCTTCCTCAAGAATCTGCCCTTTGGGATCCTCTCTATACCAGGCCAGAGTCTCTGAATCCTGTGGTTCATAAAGCTGCCCTGTCGGAGCATAGATGCCAAGCTGACGAAACAACCCTTCCATACCGAAGGTTCTCGCCTCATCGGGAATGATCGGCACGATATTTTTTCCGATTTCTTTATCTTTCACCAGCATGCCAAGCAGCCGCACAAATGCCATGGTAGTGGAAAGTTCTCGCTTCTTAGAGGAGACAAGAGTGCCTGAAAAAGCGGATAGCGGAGGCGCTTTGAGGGGGATATGTGTCGTTTCCCGGTAGGGTACCGGACCTCCGAGTGCCTTACGTCTCTCTTTGACAAAGAGATCTTCAGGACTGCCTTCAGGCGGCCGGATAAAGGGCAGGTCGGCAAGCTGCTCATCCGCCAGCGGTACATGGAATCGGTCACGAAACTCCTTGAGTGAGTCAAGATCCATCTTTTTCACATTATGGGCAACCATGACCGATTCTCCAGCCTGGCCCATGCCAAAACCCTTGATGGTTTTCACCAGAATGACTGTAGGTTTTCCCCGGTAGCGAGCGGCAGCCGTAAATGCAGCATAAACCTTACGGGGATCGTGCCCTCCCCGGGTCATCTGCCAGAGCTCATCGTCACTTATATCTTCCACCAATGCCATTAATCGCGGGTCGTCTCCAAAGACTTTCTGCCGCAGATAATCGGGCCCCCTTGCCCGAATGGTCTGGAAATCGCCATCCACCATGGTGCCAAATTTTTTTATCAGCAGGCCCTCATCGTCACGCTGTAAAATTTTATCCCACTCGCTGCCCCAGATAAGTTTGATAACGTGCCAGCCAGCCCCCCGGAACCGTCCCTCAAGTTCCTGAATTATCTTCCCATTACCCCGGACAGGTCCATCCAGCCGCTGCAGATTACAATTCACCACAAAAATAAGATTGTCCAGATTCTCTCTTGCTCCAAGAGAAAGGGCGCCCAGCGACTCCGGCTCATCTGACTCACCATCCCCCATAAAGACCCATACCTTGCGGTCCCCTGCTTTTTTCAATCCCCGGCTGTCCATATATTTCATAAACCGAGCCTGGTAGATGGCTGCCATCGGACCCAAGCCCATTGATACCGTGGGAAATTGCCAGAAATCAGGCATCAGCCAGGGATGAGGATAGGAGGAAAGACCATGTCCGCCGACCTCCCGGCGAAAATTTTCCAGATGTTCATCATCCAGCCTCCCCTCTACATAGGCCCTGGCATAGATGCCCGGAGAGCTGTGACCTTGAAAGTAGATCATATCAGCACCTGCCTCCGCTTCCGGCCCCCTGAAGAACCAGTTAAACCCGACTTCATAAATGGCAGAAACCGAGGTATAGGTGGCGATATGACCCCCGAGGTTTTTTCCGTCTTTATTGGCTCTTGCAACCATAGCCATAGCGTTCCAGCGGACATAGGCGGCAACATTTCTGGCAATTATTGAACCGCCCGGTATTTTCTCCTCATCGGCGGGAGATATGGTGTTGGTATATGGTGTGAGTACTCCCGGCGAAGTCGATACCCCAAGAGCACGGGCTCTGTCAGTCAGTTGACGAAGCAGATAGTCTGCCTTATCACCGCCCTCCCCTGCTATTACTGCCGTAAGAGACTCCAGCCAGTCCTCGGTTTCCTGTGGGTCGGGATCTTTAAAGTATGAACTCATTGTCAGCCTCTTAAAATTATTTCTTCCGGCCATAACGATCATAGCTCACTCTCTCATACAGCAGCGAAGAGTGTGGGTGTTCATCCTTTTCCTCTTTACTGTATCCAATCGCTACAATAGCCTCAACCACCATTTCATCCCCAATACCCAGCAGATTTTTCACATATGCTTCTGCCGATTGGTCGGGGCTGTGTTCGCGTTTACGGATCTGAATCCAGCAACTCCCCAGATCAAGATCGGCAGCTTCAAGATGGAGGATAAGTGTGGCTATTGAACAATCCTCAATCCAGACATCACATTTTGCCGGATCTGCACACACCACAACAGCCAAAGGTGCATTTCTCATAAATGAAGCCCCATGGGGTTTTGACTGTGACAGTTTGCCGATTGTCTGCGGATTTGTAACAACCACAAACTCCCAGGGATTGAGGCTTCTCGATGAAGGTGACCGCAACATTGCTTCTACAAGGGCATCAATTTTATCCTGTTCGACCGGTTTATTTTGAAATTGCCTGATGCTGCGCCGTTTTTTCAACAAGTCTAAGAACATAGTTACCTTTTTCATATCAGAATTTTACAGGGTGCTTTTAAAAGTAAAGTCTCACCCCACCAGTTAGGTTCAAGGAGAGACAATAATCACAAGATTACAGGATGGCAGAAAAATCATCTTTAAAAACAAATAGACTAACCACAGAAGACACAGAGTGCACAGAGAAACCAATTTATAAAGACAATTACCTCTGTGATCTCTGTGTCCTCTGTGGTAAAAGACAAGAAAAAGTCTAGAGGAATCTATTGGACACCCACACATTTGTCACCTGCCTTATTGCCGTGACCCTGCTCACCCTCACCCCGGGCCTGGATACAATGCTGGTTATACGTAACAGTGGCCGCGGCGGCTGGCGCGATGGTGCAGCAAGCTCACTCGGTATCTGTTCCGGACTCTTTGTCCATGCCACGATCTCGGCACTCGGTATTTCCCTGATTCTATTGAAGACAGCCTGGGCATTTAATGCACTGAAGTTTGCCGGAGCCGCATATCTTATATGGTTAGGGGTGACAAGCTGGAAACATGCCATCAATAGACCCCGATGTATGCTCCCTGACAGTCTGCCGTCGTCAAAGAGTGATTTCAACTTCCGGCGATCACTGCGGGAAGGTTTTCTATCGAATATTCTCAATCCGAAGACGGTCATTTTTTATATGGCCTTTCTGCCCCAGTTTATAAATCCTTCAGGATCACCTTTACTGCAGTCTCTCTTTGTTGCCGGTCTGCATTTCTGTGTTGCCATGGTTTGGCAGTGTCTCCTTGCCTCCATGGTTGATCGGGCGAGAAATTGGCTGCAAAAACCCGGAGTGAACAGGATTTTCCATGGTCTTACCGGATCTATTATGATGATGATAGGGTTAAAATTAGTTCTGGAAGAGTAAAACAGGAGAACCAAATGGTGCCGGATTTTGAATGATATAACAACTCAAGACCATCAACAGGGTATAATTACAGCCCATCTGGGTGTTGCCGTGAAGGTACGTTTCGACGCTGACGGCCGGAGTGAGATAATCCGGGTCAAACGAAATTCCGGTCATGTGGTTGGTGATACCGTCACCGTAAAAGGAGAAATTCTTACCCGGCTGAAACGAAGATCTGAGTTAAACCGTATGGATGCCCGGGGGGTCAAGCGTATGGTGGGGGCTAACCTTGACACCATCTGCATCGTTGCTGCCTGTGAACCTGTGCCGCCATCGGGCTTTATTGATCGTGCAATAGTTGCAGCCAGAACTGCCCGACTGCAGCCTGTTCTTCTTGTCAACAAATGTGACCTGCCTGCATCTGAAAGATATGAGGAGAAAATCTATGCAGCGTATACTGATTCCGTGCCACTCTACACCATCAGTGCTGAAACCGGAATCGGACTTGACCAATTTAAAGACTATCTGAGTCAGGATTTACGGGGAATCTTCGTTGGTCCCACCGGGGTTGGTAAGAGTTCCCTCTTAAATGCCTTATGTCCATCCATCAATCTGCAGACCCGGCCTCTCAATGAATCAAAAAAAAGAGGACGCCACACAACAACCGTTTCCACGCTGCACTCACTCAAAGATGGCGGAGAGCTTATCGATTCACCCGGCTTTATCGATTTCGGCCTGGTTGATATATCCGTATATGATCTCGCCTTCCACTTCCCCGGTTTTGAAAAGGCCCTGGAAGAAAATTGTGGCTTCAGAGATTGTCTCCACCGATCCGAACCCGGATGTGTAGTCACTGAACTGGTTGCTCAACAAAAAATCAGGCAGGATCGCTATGCAATCTATGCAGGAATTCTTCATGAACTGGAAGAACTCAGGACGGAACTGCGCTATAGGGAGAAGAATAAGCGAAG
>DEIL01000134.1 GCA_002352445.1 Desulfobulbaceae bacterium UBA2775 | reverse complement strand
AGGCCACCGAAGCTGCCGACCTGACCAAAACCCACATCATCCAATAGAAAAATAATGACATTGGGCGCATCTTTTTTTGGCCGCACTTCCGGCGCCCACCACTCCTCGCTGTCTTCATAACTCTTCGCCATCTTGCCCTTGAATTCCGGAGTGACACTCGCAGCATCCCCCGCATTGACGGTGCCTACAATAAAAAAAACACTCAGCAAAAGTGTTGTGATTATTGTGTATACATGTCGTTGATTCATAAACACCTGTTTCATTACTGATTCTCCTTACTTTTTTGTAGGTTTAACAATTATTATTATTTGTTCCATATCAATACATATTGGACTTCAGAAATAAAATAATTATCCCTTTTTCTTAGTATCGCTTGCTTGAGGTATCACCTCCCTTTACTGCCTGCTATAAGTGAAAAATATACTGTTCACTGTTTACTGTTCACTGTTCCTATATCCATTATGACTATTGCGCAAAAGAGAACACTGCCTGCCATAGTTCTCAAAATATAAAATGTTTTCTTTAACACAAGGAGCCGGACATGAAAGCGAAGGGATCAGGCTGATAGTGGGAAGCCAAAAACTTCGCTTCTCGCTTTTCGGAATTCGTTCCTGGGCAATGATTTTGGCCAGGAGTGATGCAATTTCAGGGGATCTATCCAGCCCCTCCTTAGTGATCAATCGTCTCCGATCCTCGACAAACACCTTCATGTCCTTGGGATCATCACCAAACAGTACTGCCTGTAAATCCAGAACCAGACGCCTTGTACGCCGCTGCCAGTCTTCAGGCGGGGCAGCAGTAGCCAGTGCTCCCTGCTCAACAAGGTGGGAACCTGTCAGGCTGTAACTTGGTAAGCCAAGTTCAATAAGATCACTTAATAATTTGGCCGTCTGTGTTTCATCCATCCGTGGTAATGCTCCGATCATAACGGCATCTGTCTCTGATGGCAGTCGGGAAACAAGGTCATCGCCTTTTCCACTATGGAGCACAGGGAATATTTTTATCCCCATCTCGGTGGCTACCCTGGCACCTTCTGTGGCCAAGGCAGGCATCACTTCCATCTTCAAAGAATCACTTAAAAGAGCAATATTTGTGAAATCAACAACTTCACGAAATACTTTCAGTTCGGTTGCAAGGTCGGCCTGGATACTTATGTAGGCAAGATTATGTTTACCGGAGCTGTTCCCCTTGATGGGCGCATTTACCAAGTGAGGATTAAAAATTACCGAGGCAAGTGTTGGTTTTGGATACTCTTCCAGGGAAACCGCAACTGCGGCTGAGCCAAATCCCAAGGCAATGACAATATCAACCTCCGGGTCATTATACAGGCGTGACAAAGCCGATTCGATCCCATTTTGCTGTCAGTTGCCATCCAGTCTTTTGCTCTTCTTTAACCGTACCTCAAACTCATTTTTGGTCAGTAGTTGAATTTCTTCATTGATAAAGCTAATTACCTTGTCCATACGCATAGAAGGACCATCGGTTACAATACCGACTTTCACCTGATGCTGTGCACCAAAAGAGGGTGTGGAACAAATTAAAAAAAAACAGCAGCAAAAATAATAATCGAGGCATAAAAATTCCTTTTTAAAAAGAAAATAGAACAAAATGCATAGTAAGTTGCGTTTGCAACTTTTGCAAGAACAATATTTGTATTTTGTTGTAAGCTATGCTAGCTTTGGGGGATGAACAAATATACAAAGGTAGAAAAAATCAGGACAAACAGCGTTGCTTGGATGATGAAAATGATATCCAGTCGCCTTGATTCCAATATCAAAGAAGAGCTGAAACGCCTTGGCTTGGATTTAAAACAATTTGGTGTGCTGATGGCGCTTTTGGAGGAGGAGGGACTTAAGCAAGCAGAGATTGGCAAAAAAATAACCATGCCCGGTTATGCAACAACACGCACCATTGATGCACTTGAAAAAAAACAGTTAATTGAACGCCGCACCGATGAACGATCAAGACGTAGCTATCGAATCTTCCTGACAGACAAAGGGCATGCAACAGGTCCGAAGCTGTTTATAATTATCAATAAAATAAATGAAGATTTATTGTCAGTACTCCCTGCGACGGAAAGGAAACAGCTTGCAACTATTCTGCAAAAAATATTGTTAGTTGGGTTTGTTTGAGTCTTAATCGGAGTATGTCACCATGTGGGGCCAATGCCAAAACAGGGAGAGGCACCTGTGCCGAACGGCTGAACTGTGCAAAACAAGTTAGAATCTAGTTTCTTGATATTAGGTTAGAGATAACATCACCACTATGTCCTATGGTAAAATTTTCAATTGGCAACCTTAACCGTTTCAGCAAAACCGAAAGTTCAGATACTTCCCGATAAAATTCCCGCACAATATACGTAACAAAATCCAGTCTGCCAGAAGTCAACATATTTCCACTATATCCTAACTTGAAATATACCTCCCAGGTTAAAAAATATTTCCAGATCATTTTTGATTGATGGGCAGCTGATGGTTTCGGCTTGACTGGTACTTGTAACTGAAACAAAAAGACCCATTTCCTAACGTGAGGAATGGGCCTTTTAAAATGTGTGAATACGTGTGAATTATATTATTTAATCAAAGTATGTTGTTCCTCTCTGTCATTGGCTGGGGGACAAGGGTTCGAACCTTGATAAGCGGAGTCAGAGTCCGCTGCCTTACCATTAGACCATCCCCCAGCAGGATCAAGTGTCACAATTTTATAAAAGATTGATGTCTTACTGTCAAGCAAAATGAAGCAGTCTTTATATACACACGTTTGCCTCCCAAGAGACTCTAACTTATGGTTAAACCGGCATACCCTACAACCTGGTCAGTATCACCGGAAACATATCCGGAATCGGTATATCCTATCAGTCTGGCGGAAGTTGCACCAAGCATTTTGGCGGCAAAGAGTGTTATCGTTACAGGAATAAAGCCGCACATGGAAATTTTATTTTCCAGTACGGTCTGGTAGAGTTTTTCCGGTTCCAGTTCCTCAATACATTTCAGGGCAAGCCGATCCTTTCTTTCAGCTGTCTCTCTTGATTCATAGTGGCTCATATCCGTTGATGCGATCAGGAGAACCTTTTTCCCTGACAGTTTTACCGCTTTGGCCAGTGTTTCACCAATCTCCCGGCAGAGGGGAAGTGAAATAAGGGAGATGACCAGTGGTACGATTGAGAGATTTTTTTGAAAATGCTGCAGAAATGGCACCTGTACTTCAAGGGAATGTTCATTCCTGTGTGCAGATTCATCCTGCTGGATCTGGGAGGAGCCTGCCAGTAGAAGATTCGATATTTCAATGTCTACAGGCACCTGGCCCAGGGGCATATTCCAACTGCTGGTAGAAAGAGCAACAGGACCCCCTGCGCCGGTATGATTTGTGCCGATGATTATGACCGTTTCCGGGATTTTGACACTGCTGAGAGTTTTTGCGGCAAGTTCACCCGAATAGATATATCCGGCATGGGGGGAGACTACAGCTATGGCTTCTTCTTTCTCCTGTTCAGGTTCTGCGGCCAGCAACTCATTGATAGTAAGCTCAAGGGCTTTGGGGGAGCCTGGATAAAAACGGTCTGCTACAGCCGGCTGTCTCATAGCGATCCTCCTCACTTATTGTACTTCAGAGCACTTTTACTCAACTTCGCTTAACAGTCCATTCAGTTCCATCCGGGCCATCTTTAAGAACAATATTTTTTTCCAGGAGCTGATCCCGTATCTCATCACTTCTGGCCCAGTTTTTTTCCACTCTACATTGAAATCGCTCAGCAACCAGCGCATCAATTGTTGCTTCATCAATATCAATTTCAGCAAGCATCCGCTGCTTTCTCATATCTAAGAAATGTACGGCTTCTTCACGTAAAATACCCATGATGTCCCCGAGTTTTTTCAGAGTAGAGCCGGCATCTTTTAAAAAAGTGATATCAGCGGGCAGGGGAGAGGTCGGAAGCTTTTTAATAATCCTGTTAATTGTTTTCGCGGTATCGAAAAAGATACCCTGGGCCTGGGCAGTATTAAAATCGTTATCCATTGCCTGTTGGAAACGTTCTTCGAGGGCACTGACAATTTCCCGATCCTTGTCATCGATAATGCTCTGTGAATGTTCGTCACCTGCTGCAGGGTCGAGGCCGGCAACAGCTGCGATACATTTATACAGCCTTACCAGCCCGGTTGTTGCATCCTGCATTGCGGATTCAGAAAAATCGAGAGGATTTCTATAGTGGGTTGAAAAAACAAAAAAACGCAGGACCTCTGAATGATAGTTAGAGAGAATATCCCTGATAGTAAGAAAATTTCCCAGGGATTTAGACATTTTTTCATCCCGAATGGTAACAAACCCATGGTGTATCCAGGTGGTCACAAACGGTTTGCCATTGGCTCCTTCACTCTGGGCAATCTCATTTTCATGGTGTGGAAAGATGAGATCTTTGCCGCCGCCGTGGATGTCAAAGGTATCACCAAGATATTTACGACTCATTGCAGAACATTCAATATGCCAGCCGGGACGACCTGGCCCCCATGGACTTTCCCAGGTTGGTTCCCCAGGCTTTGAACCCTTCCAGAGCACAAAATCCATCGGATTTCGTTTTTGTTCGTTTACGGAGATTCGGGCACCTGCCTTCATATCTTCAAGATTTCTGCCCGACAGTTTGCCGTATTCCGGAAAGCTGTCGACAATGTAATAGACATCGTTTCCCGCCTGGTAGGCCATGCCCTTATCGATGAGTTCAATGATAATTCCGGTCATTTCAGCAATATGCTCGGTGGCCTTAGGTTCGATATCAGGTCTGTCGATGCCGAGCTTATCCATATCTACATAAAATTCATCGATAAAACGATTTGCAAGCTCTTCCGGGCTGCATTTCTGTTCCCGGGCTCTGACAATGATCTTGTCATCAATATCTGTGAAATTACGAACATATGTGACTTTATAATCCCGATACCTCAAATATCGAACAATCATATCGAAGGCGAGTGCCGACCGGGCATGGCCGATATGACAATAATCATAGGTAGTGATTCCACACACATAGAGTTTAACATGTCCGGGTTCAAGGGGTTTGAGGGCTTCTCGTTTTCCTGATAAGGTGTTGTAAATTCTGATAGTCATTATAAATGGAACTGGGTATAGATAGTGCTCAGATTTAGAAATAAGTAATTAGTGATGGCGTCGTAAAAAGCTCCCTACTACGTCATTCCCGCCTCAGGTGGGAGATAGCGTAGACTTCGATCCAGAACGTACTGAAATGACTGGATTCCCGCCTGCGCTGGAATGACGAAATGGCGAAATATTTGGGTTGTCGCGAGACCATTATTAGTAGCTTCGAAATTATTTATCCAGGCATTTTAAAAATTCCGATCTATTCGGGTTAGCTTTTATATTGTCCACAACATAATCCTATTAAAAGGAAAAAACAATAATGGGCCATAGTAATGGTGAAAAATTGAGCTGGAAACAGAGTTTAAAGGTCTGGGGAGATCCAAAGGTTATCGCCATGCTTTTTCTCGGATTTTCAGCAGGAATTCCAATTTTGCTCATTTTTTCGACTCTGTCTGTCTGGCTGAGAGAGGCTGGAGTGAGCAGGGCAGCTGTAACCTTTTTCAGTTGGGCAGCCCTGGGCTATTCTTTTAAATTTGTCTGGGCTCCTGTTGTTGATCTTATGCCGCTGCCCTATCTGACTCGCAGACTAGGCAGGCGAAGATCCTGGCTCCTGGTGGCCCAGGTGGCGATAATCTGTGCAATCGGCTGGATGTCTGCAATCAATCCTGCCGATAATATAAATAACCTTACCGTAATGGCTATGGCGGCGGTGATGCTTGGATTTTCGTCGGCTACCCAGGATATCGTTATCGACGCTTATCGTATTGAGTGCTCCAAAACAGCTATGCAGGCAATGCTTGCCTCTACTTATATTGCAGGATACCGGATCGGCATGCTTGTTGCGGGTGCCGGCTCTCTTTTTCTCGCCTCGTATCTCGGAACCAAGAGCAGCAGCTACAGTTATGACGCATGGAGGATTACCTATCTGTGCATGGCTGCCGTTATGCTTGTTGGTGTATTGACTACCCTCTTTATTGATGAGCCGGAGAGGGGCAGCAAAAAAGTGAAACATGAATATTCAGTTAACCAGTACCTTCGCTTTCTGACCCTTTTTCTCCTGGCAATTCTAGCCTTTGCAGTGACATTCTTTTACTGTGGAAACTATACAGTTGAGCTGAAAAGCAGAATCCCGGATATGTTTGCCGCCTGGAAAGGGCTTACCGATTTTCTTATCGAATTTCTCAGGTTTTTCTTTGCTGTGGGGGTAGCTCTCTTTGTTGCAAAGGTAACAGAGATGAGTGGCCTTGTTGATTCCCAGATGGTGCGACAAACCTATATTGCTCCGATCAAAGATTTCTTTGTTCGCTATGGGGGAAAGACAGCCCTGGTGATTTTGCTTCTTGTCGGTTTCTATCGTTTATCGGATATTGTGCTGGGAGTTGTCTCAAATGTATTTTATCTGGATATGGGATTCAGCAAGAATGTCATCGCCGGTATCACTAAGTCTTTTGGCCTTGCAATGATTCTTGTGGGCGGCTTTCTCGGTGGCATGCTCACTGTTCGCTTTGGTGTAAACACCATATTGTTTCTTGGCGCATTTCTTTCTTCTGTGACCAACCTTCTCTTTATGGTACTTGCCGGGAGCGGGGCTGATGTGACTTTGCTGACGATGGTTATTGCAGCAGATAATTTGAGTGCCGGGATAGCGACTACCGCATTTATTGCATTTTTATCGAGCCTGACCAGCATCTCTTTTACCGCGGTTCAGTACGCAATATTCAGTTCAATCATGACACTTTTCCCCAAACTTATAGGCGGATATTCGGGGACGATGGTGTCTACTTTCGGCTATGAAAAATTCTTTCTGCTGACTGCAGTAATGGGTATTCCCGTATTGCTTCTGGTGTGGCTGGTTTCGGTGGTGTTAAATAAAAAGGAGAGTTTGAATCAGTTATGAACACCCAGGTAAAACTCCATGGCCTTAACGGTCTCCTTTCCATGAAAAGAGAGCCCGGCATGATAACCCGAGTCATCCAGTTGTTTATTGCACCACTCTATTCTACCTATTCCGGATTGGAGAGGTTTTGGGAAACTGTCATCAAAAGCAAATTGGAGCTCAGTGTCAGTGGGCAGGATGTCATCAACTACCAGGCGCATTCCCCCTGCGCCAACGTCCAGGGTCTTTGCAATGGCAGGGTAGTGTGTAGCGATCTCTCCTGATTTTGTGAATTTGATCAGCGTCACCTTATGATGCACTTCCACACGGGGATGTTTTCGCCGGTTTTTTAAAAGCCCTGCACTGTTTTCCAGCGACCTTAGGTGAGCGTCAGCGTAGAGTGAGTATTGCAGGCATTGCGGATGATTTGTGGTTTTGCAGTATATTTTGATATGGTCCTCCAGAGGAATAAAGAGGCCATCGTTGCACAACTTACATTTCATGGAGTCAGGGGCCCAGAAAGGGCAGACTTCACTTTTTTTTGAGGATTTAGATGCCATAAGTCATATAGAAAAAAGATTATACAAAAGGAAGTAGCTATTTAAGCTGGTTCTGTTCTTGCAAAAAAAATGCCTGGTAGCCTTTACTTGTGTTCTTTAGGTGAAATAGAGTAGCGCTTCAGTTTATCGTAGAAGGCCGTTTTGCCGATTTCCAACTGCTTCACAGTTTTTACAACATTGCCATGGTTTTTCTCTAACGCGTAGACAATTATATCCTTTTCAATGTCAGCTAATACCGATTTGAGAGATTGTCCGTCCAGCTGCTGCAGGTAATTTTTCTGGTGAGGCTGATCCTCTTCCCCGGGAAGCACGTCAAAAATAAGCTCGTTTTCCGTAATGGCATTATTCTTGGACATCAGTACAGCACGCTGTATAACGTTTTCGAGTTCGCGGACATTTCCGGGCCAGTCATGCTGTATAAGGCGGTTGAGTATAGATTGAGGGAAAAAACTGATTTCCTTTTTAAACGCCTGACGGTACCTTCGTATGAAATGGGTTACCAGGTCGTTTATGTCATCTCTTCTCTCTCTGAGTGGAGGGATTGAAATATTAATGATATTTAATCTGTAAAAAAGATCAAGACGAAAACTGCCCTCCTGGACCATTGCAGCGAGATCTTTGTTTGTTGCGGCAATAACTCTTACATCAATTTTGACTGCAGAATTTCCGCCTACGCGGATTATTTCTCCGTCTTGCAGAACTCTTAGCAGGGCCGCCTGCATGCGGGAACTGATGTCTCCGATCTCATCGAGGAAGATTGTGCCTCCGTCCACCACTTCGAATTTGCCTTTTCGTTTGCCTTCTGCCCCGGTAAAAGCGCCTTTTTCATGACCGAAGAGATCACTTTCCAGCAATGAATCATTGATGGCATTACAGTTAATTTTCAGAAAAGGTTTCTCATTGCGGTTACTGCTCTCCCGGATCAGGTTGGCAACCAGTTCCTTGCCGGTACCCGATTCCCCGGTGATAAGAATGGTAGCATCGGATTTTGCCACCTGGAAGACCATGTCCCGAAGTTCGCTCAGTGATCTACTGGAGCCAACCATCTTGCCTTCTTCGGGTCGGTCTTTCAGATGTTCTTTGAGAGAGTTGAGCTCTTTTGAAAGGCTGCGCCGGGTTCTTTCACTCTCTTTTAACTCATGAATTTTATGGGACAGAATTGTTTCTATACTGGTGTGAAAGAGCGTCAATTCTTCAAGTTGTGATTTTGTTTCAGTCAGGTCTCTGACAAATAACCAGAGGAGAGAATCCCCCTTATATCCTTTAAACGGGGCTAAAGTGTATTCAAGATGGTGTTCATTAAAAGTTGTCTCCAGAGTCGATTCAATCGCATTATCCTGAATGGTTCTGGCGACTATGTTGAGGAGACTCCGCACATTCTGGTTTGATGCGGTATGACCTTTAATGGACTCTTTCCGGAGATCACCAAAGAAATCTCTGGCACTTGGGTTCATGTATTCAATCGACTCACTATCCTTAACAAGCATGACCATTTCGGGTATGGATTCAAGGAGGTTCTGCTGGTTGCGAACCAGTCGCTGTATGTCTTGAATGCTATCTTCTGTTTGCATATATGTGAGAATTGGTGAAGGCACTTATGCCGTTTATCGGTGTTTCTCCGGGATGATCGATTTTATGAACATTTCTGATAGTATATAATAGCGAACAGAAAAAGAACAGTAAAATTCCAGAATAACGAAAAAATTCTATTTTCTGAATATTTTTCCAGTAAAGGGGATATTCTAGTTATTGGGGTTGAATTTCTCTCAACCATTTTCTTCATTGAAAAACTGGTTACGGTTTACCGGATAGCCTGGGGTGGATTTTTTGCGATGGCCAGGTAAATTGAGGCTTGCCGCTTTTTTTACGAATCCAGTCGAGGCTGTGTTGAACTGCAGGCTTAAATATCAGGTAGTTGAGCATAGTTTGTTTACCCGGAAAGGAAAGGAGAAGAAGACCGATTAGTATTGTAAGGAGACCCTGGCCCGGCAGAAAGAGCATTGCAAATCCTGCTGTAAGCATAAATATGCCACCGATATTGCGAAAAAGAAGAAACCCAAGGCTGGTTACCGAAATCCTGGCCGCCTGTTTTTTCTTGCTGATGTCGCTAAAGCAGTTAACTGAAAGGTTGTTGATTATGAGTGGAATGATGAGCAGGCTGAGGAAAAAAGTGGCAAGAGAAATGGGTGCAAGCCATCGGAGCAGGGTTTGGATAAGCTGAATGTTGGTAAATTGATCCATTGCACTCTGTTATTGCTCCAGGGTCCTGATAATGATAAACACACCGTTTGGTGAATTATTTTCTGTTGGTTCTGCCTGGTTTGTGCCTACAGCGGTTATTCTTTGCGGTTCAAGACTTAACTGGGCTATGAAGTACTGGTTAACTGACTGGACTCTTTTTTCAGCAAGCTCTTGCAACATGTTCTCAGTCACTTCAACCTGTTGTGGCTGGGTGGGGTTGAATTCCTGGAGAAACTTTGGCGGAATGTCCAATTCAACTATTTTTCCTTCCTTGACCATTTTTTTCTGCTTCTGCTCAAGGGTTTTTCTATAGAGTTCTTTTTGTTCCTGCCATTTTTTTAATCTGCGTTCGTTGTCCATTGCAACTCTTTCTGACTCAGTAGTTTCCAACTGCGTCTTCATGGCTGCAGAGTCGATAGTGTTATTGTAGCTGCCTGATATAGTCAGGCCAATGTTGGGGTTGGCCGTAAGAAACGAACCGTAGCGCACCAGAATTTTTCTGCCTTTTTCAGACATAATGAACTCACCGGGCCTGAAATCAATAAAATCGTTGTCGGTTAAGTCGGTGAAATCTCCGGAGGCAAGGAGAAATGGAGAGACAGACGATTTGATAATGAGTTTTTGAAAATGGGTAATTAAATAATCAAACAGCGTCGATTGAGAGAC
Source organism: Desulfobulbaceae bacterium UBA2775 (assembly GCA_002352445.1). GTDB lineage: Bacteria > Desulfobacterota > Desulfobulbia > Desulfobulbales > Desulfocapsaceae > Desulfomarina. The sequence goes on along the minus strand of DEIL01000134.1, from coordinate 13,395 downwards.
AGGTTCCTCGTCAATAGAGGAAAAATCGAGGCTGAATGAATTATCCTGGTCTGCAAGAAGAGACAGTGTCAGGGCCGAATCGGAGGCCTGGTATTCTGCTTGAACTCCGGAAAATAAGACACTGCCGGAGTTGTTCAACTGTCCGGTTTTCCAGTGACTGTCAAGGTTCAGGTCAAATGTTCCTCTGCTTGTGTCTATATCAAGTTGTGAACCAAGTTGTTTATAAAAGGCAGCAAGAGGAAAATCAGTGAGCGTAAATGTGAAACCGCCATTTTTTTGTTTGGAGAAGAGATTGCTCTGACCCTGAATAATGAAAATTGAATCGTCGAGTTTTCCCTGAAACTTCAATTGACTCTTTTTAGTATTCTTATCTGGCTGCAGACCTGTAATAGTACCGTTAAAATCGGTGATCGATCCCTGCCAGGAGGGTGACATCCTCTGATCCTCTACTTCAATAGTGCCATTTTGTACAACAACCTCCTGAATATTAAAAGAGGAGGGTGCCAGTTTGATGGATGAGGGCATGTATTTTTGCAGAAGGTCTGTAAAATTCTCAAGAGGGCTGTTGTCTCCACCATCAATTTTCCATGCAAAACCGGGATCTTCAAATTCTGCAAGTGAAAGAGAAAGATGAAATGGTTTAGCAGAGAAGTTGACGTCGTGGAAGACACTGTTATTCCATTTGATGACGGTATTTTTTTTTTCTACAATCGATACCCGATTAAGGCTCAGGTTTCCGGTAAACCCGGTTTGCGGAAGAGTAAAGGTGCCTTCTCCTCCAAGTAATCCATTGATACGGGGTAAAGCTGATGAGTCGGCAAACCAAGAGAAGACAGCTCCGGATTGCAACCCTTTAAACTCGGTTTCCAGAGATACCTTAAATGGAGACAGGAGAACACGCCCTTCTGCGTTTATAGATCCACCGCTTTGAGTTCCGGCGACTATTGAAATGTTGTTCTTTGCCCCTTTGGTCAGGTAAAAATCCTTAGCTTTCAGGCTAAAGCCGGGAAAGTGGAGTTTTGAATCATTATCCTTACCAGTTAAGAGTGTTGCTTTACCGTCAAAGCTAAGGCTGTCTAACCGGTATCTCCTCTCACTGTTTTCAGTAAAGAGGGCGAAGGATCCTGGCGGTTGTCCCCGGGTCAGGTTGAGCGAGCCGTTTTCAATGGCAACGGTACCAAAAACAGTTTTTTTATCTGAAGTACTAAAGTCGGAGACTGTTACCAGAGGAGCAGAAAGAACAGCTGATTTTTCCTCCTTCAGGAGAAAATTCTGCACGGAAATTGTCGTATCGGCAAGATTGAAAAAAGGGACGTGAGATGTGTCACCTGAAAGAGAAAGGAGAAGTCTGCCCTTAAGGTCGGCAATCCCTTTTGAGGTGACAAACGGTTTTATATCAAAAGAGCGAAAAAGGTTATTGATTCGCATATTGTTAATGGTGAGAGCGCCGTCAAAAAGGTTTGGTGTGGTCAGTTTTCCCTGCCATGAAAAAAATGATGATGCTCCACGCTGTTCACCAGTTAAACGGAAAGAACCTGGTTCTTCTCCTTTAATCCTGTCTTCTGAAGAGCTGTAATGTTTTAAATGAAATTGCAGTGCATCCCATGTGATATCAGGTTTTCCAGAAGTACTCTTCTGGAATAAGTGCAGGATGCCTCCATCCACAATCATAAGATCGATATCTGTGGTGACTCGTGGTTCGGATTGTACCTTGAGTGGTTTAGGCTTTGTCCCCTCACTGAAAATTTGGCGGAGGTTATCAGAAAAGCTCTGGCCGTAGGATGAAATCACAGGGTCTCTAAGGGATACCGTTTCGAGCTGAATATACCTTGATACCGGATGCAGTATTCCGATCATGTGTGCAGTCGGAGCAGCAACCTTTATGGTGCTGTCATGGGTTGACATCTCAGTGCCGGCGATTTTGAGATCGAAACTGACTGCCAGTTTCCGGCCTTTTTTTTCCTCCGGTGAAAATTTAAGCCCGATTTTCCCATCGGCCTTCCCGTGGGTAAAATTAAAAGGGAGGTCAAAGGGGAGGTAGCCGAAATAAAATGGGAGATCCAGAGCCTGAATGTCACAGGAGAGATCCGTGGTACGATTTTCATCACCAGCTTCCCCGACAGCCGCCTCACCTGTCAGCTCAAACGGGCTGCCGTTTATGGTCGCAGAAAAATGAGGCTGGATATAGTTACCTGCTTGAAAAGGAAAGTTTGACAGGGTGGGCAGTGCAAGTTGAATGTCTTCAATAGTATGGGTTTTTCTCAGCGGCAGATCTGAAAAAGTAATTTTACTTCTGGAAATATCGATATTGTTCAATGAAAAGTGAAAAGGCAGAGCGGAGAAGGCCATCATTCCAGCAGTACTGTCCAGGTTTGACGATCCAACTAATGATGAAAAATTATATGACCCATCGATCTCGCGATTAACATGTGCTTCCAGGTTTGCGATTATGAGACTGTTGCTAACCAGGTCGTTCCGCAAAAGAGATAATGGTGCAAGCTTCATCTTAAGGTTTTTGATGTTAAGTAAATCAGGGCGGTCATCGAATTTGGATATAATTCGTATGTCTTCAGCGTTGAAACTGAAGGTTAATGGATTGAAATTGACATTTCCCGGATGAAAAACAAAACCGGTTTTTTCATAAATATCTTTTGGTAAAATTTTGGTGATATAATAGGGAACCCCTACAAACCCGGCGATGGCATATAGTCCAAGAAGTCCTGTGAGAATGAAAATCCACAGCCACATTTTGCCTCCGGGTTGAGACTGTTGTCCGGTTGGCTTCCGTGGACCGGGAGAGACAATTTTCCTGGCAGACCTTTTAGGGCGGGATTTAGGTTTCTGTATGGAGATGTTGCCGAAATGATCAGACATTGTAACTCTGGTAGTCTCCTATAATAAGCTCGTGAATATCATTTTTTGCAGTATAATCAGATCGATGGGGATTGGGCTACAAAATGTTCATGACAACTGTGGATAGTGATGAATATTCATATCCGATTCATACGTATCCGTAAAGTTAACTTTTTATGATGCCATCATCTGTGATGAATCTGTAAAAAACTACCTGCTCCGTCATTCCCGCGCAGGGAGGAATCCATAACATACTGAAATAACAAGCTTCCCTCCTTCTCGGGAATGACGGAATGGTGAAATATGTGGGCTTTTCCGAGTCTATCAAAACTCAACATGAGAAATGCGGATTAAGTAGTTTTTGACCCACTGGAACATAATTTCGGTATTGTAGTACTTTTTTTTTCCAAAAGTAAAAAAAACGTTTTAATTCCTGCCTATTAGTCGTACATTTAGACTATAGGAGTGGATTTTTTCCAAATCTTTGAGATTACAGGCACCCATTATCCCTTATGTTTGATTCGTTTAGTTATTTTCGCTGGCAGGATGTCCTGGATATTCTGGTTGTAGCATTTATTATTCATCAGCTGGTTTCCGTCATGCGGGGCACACGATCTGTCCAGATGGTTGTCGGTATTGGGGTACTAACCTTAGTCTATTTTCTTGCCAGTGTTCTACATCTGTCTGCACTTTTATGGGTGATGCAGACTTTTCTCAGTTCTATCCTGCTGATTGTTATCATCGTTTTTCAAAAAGATATCCGCCGGGCCTTGACCCAGGTTGGTCGATCTCCGTTTCAAAAGCATACCGATATCGTAGAAAAACAGATGGAAGAGATTATTCGAACACTCTTCTATCTGTCCAAAAGGCGGATTGGGGCACTTATCGTCATTGAGCGGGAAACGAGTCTCGGCGATTTTATCGAATCCGGCTTCAAACTTGATGCACTGTTAACAAAAGAATTGCTGATATCTGTCTTTATGCCGGCCTCACCGCTGCATGATGGTGCTGTTTTGATAAACAGGGAACGGATTACGCACGCGGGTTGTATTCTCCCGCTTACGCAGAACCCATATATTAATAAACGTTACGGCACCCGCCACAGGGCTGCCATCGGTCTTACAGAAGAAACTGATGCTGTGGTTCTGGTTGTCTCCGAAGAAACCCAGGAAATTTCAATTGTGAGACATGGAGCATTGACCACGGTTGAAGATGAGATCACTCTTAAAAAGAATCTTCAGGCGGTATTTGTCGCCAATAACGGATCCTCATATTCGTTAAAACACTGGATGGGCAATAGATGAAACCGTTTTGGGGCACCCCTTCGGGTAAACAAAATCCGGCAAAGAGAGTATCTAAGGACTGGATTCTACGATTGGCCTCGATTCTGCTCGCAGTTGTATTGTGGTTTTATGTAGGGGGTGAGGATCTGGTGGATAAAAATGTTATGGTACCCATCGAAATCATAAATCTTCCCAGGGATCTGGTAATTTCAAGCCAGTTTAAAAAAGAGATTGAAGTTACGGTCAGTGGGCCGAGGTCGCTTCTTCTCGACTTGGCCAACCGTGGAGTTACCAGGCAGGTTGATCTCTCTGCGGCAGTTCCGGGAACGATGGTAATAGAAAACAGTAACCAGCATATTCCTGTACCACGTGGGATTACAGTGCAGAGGGTTCAGCCTTCTTCAATAATTCTCTCCCTTGATAAACTGATTCAGAAAGCATTCCCTGTCACTGCAAAGACCTCAGGCTTTGTTGAGGCAGGATACTATTTGAAGAGTCTGAAGACCGATCCTGACGTGATTACCATAACCGGTCCGAGTACTGTACTCTCTCCACTGGATGAACTGTATACCGAGGCTATAATTCTTTTAGGGGTTAAACAGTCAGCACAACTGCAGGTGCCGCTTGAGCTTGATCCTACAGTTGTTGATCTGATAGGTGAGACTTCTGTTACAGCCGATCTGGTAGTGGGTCTTGAAACTCTTACAAAGACGATGACAGGCGTTAAGGTTCATGTGGTCATCGATGGAGTGCTGAGAAAAGTGATGCCGGAAGTGGTGAAGGTGACGGCAAATATACCAAAGCTTCTGATAGAAAAGGAAAATGATCTTAGAAAGTTACTTACTGTTACTGCAATGCAAACGGATGGAGAGGGGATGTTGAAGGTGAAGGTGATTCCCCGCCCGGACATTGATCTTCCAATAGAAATTATATCAATTATTCCTGGCAGTGTGCTTCTTGTTAACGATGGTGAGCCTGTTTCCGGTTACCCTCTTTCTGCAACACTTCCGGAAGAGGTTGCTGCTGTGGCAATGCCGGATATGGACAATATTGAAGTTGATCGGAGGGATGAGGAAAAGGCCGAATTGAACGTGGATGAGTCGAATAATTCACCATTGATAATCCGGGCATCGAACAAAAAGAAAATTAAAACTACAGAATAGCCGGGAGTCGGAGAGGTATTGCCAAACGTCCTTGCAAGCTGTGGACTGTTGTGGCAATACCTCTCCGACTCTTTCTGTTTTCTTGAGCACATGACTTCCATACAAATCTATCCTAACAATCAATAATGAGAAAACTATTTGGTACAGATGGAATAAGGGGTGTTGCAAACATCTACCCCATGACAATAGAGATAGCAATGCAGGTCGGCAGGGCTATCGCCTTTATCGTTAAGGATAAGGCAAAAGGGCACAGAATAGTTATCGGTAAGGATACCAGGCAGTCATGCTATATGCTGGAGAATGCCCTGGCCGCAGGTATCTGCTCAATGGGGGTTGATGTGCTGCTGGTGGGGCCTCTGCCGACTCCAGGGATAGCCTTTATAACAACGTCCATGCGAGCCGATGCGGGAGTGGTCATTTCGGCTTCTCATAACCCGTTCCAGGATAATGGTATAAAGATTTTCTCCTCCGATGGCTTCAAGCTGCCCGACGAGGTTGAGGCGGATATAGAGGATCTGATTTTTTCACAGAAGATGGCTGCACTGAGACCGGTTGCAGACGAGGTGGGTAAAGCTGCCAGAATAGATGATGCCAGAGGGCGCTATATCGTTTTCCTGAAAAATACTTTTCCAAAGAAATACACTCTGGACGATTTTCATATTGTTCTTGACTGTGCTCATGGGGCTACCTACGGAGTTGCCCCCCATGTTTTTGAAGAACTGGGTGCAAAAGTCACCACTCTGGGTGTCAATCCGGACGGCAAAAATATAAATGATGGCTGCGGCGCCCTCCATCCAGGCCTGATGGCGGAAAAAGTGAAATCACTCGGCGCGGATATCGGGCTGGCCCTGGATGGCGATGGAGACAGATTGATTGTAAGTGATGAAAGCGGCGAGATCGTTGATGGTGATCATATCATGGCTATCTGCGCCCAGGAGCTTCTTAAGCAGCGGAAGCTGAAAAAGAAGACACTCGTTGCAACGGTCATGTCCAATATGGGGCTTGAGGCGGCCATGCAGGATATGGGCGGCAAGATGGTGCGCACCGGAGTAGGGGATCGTTACGTTGTTGAATGCATGCGTAAAAAGGGATACTCCTTTGGCGGTGAGCAGTCAGGCCACCTGGTTTTTCTTGATCATATCACCACCGGTGATGGAATCCTTGCCGGGCTGCAGCTTCTTGCTATCATGAAAAACCGCAAGAAACCACTGTCTGAGCTTGCAACCATCATGGAAAGTTTTCCCCAGGTGCTGAAAAACGTCCGGATGTCCACAAAAATTCCAATTGAGACTATCCCCAATTTTCTTAAAACTGTGGAGAAACTCGAAGAAAAACTAGGTAAAAACGGTCGCATTCTGGTACGTCCCTCCGGTACCGAACCTGTGATAAGGGTGATGGTTGAAGGAAGAGATAGTACCGAGATTAATGTTATTGCCGATGAACTGTGTGAGTTAATAAGGTTTGCTGATCGGAGCTGATTAGTGCCTTACTCCTGGAACTCTGCCATAAAAAACAACAGATAAACGTAGAGTTCCAGAGCTTAAATCACAGAGTTCATAGAGAACACAGAGGAGAGAATGCACATTTCTCCGAATCCCGGTTACATTACTTTTGTAACAGCGAAGCGGTGTCATCGTTGTGAAATTCATTTCATGGGTGATAGAGGTATAATCCAGTTAAACGGGTCGTCTGCTTTTCCGTACTGGATATCCATAAGGTCGCTAAAGAGTTTTGCGGCAAGAGGTCCCACACCGCCATCGCCAATTGTGATTTCTTTGCCTTTGAATTTAATGTTTCCAACAGGAGAAATTACAGCGGCAGTACCCGAACCAAAAACCTCCTTGAGTTTTCCATTCCCATGGGCGTCGTAAATTTCATCGATACTGATTTTTCTCTCAACAACGTTAATGTCCCAGGATTTTGTAAGTTTTATGACGGAGTCTCTTGTAATCCCGGATAAAATACTCCTGTTTAGCTCTGGTGTGATAAGTTCATCCCCAATTAGAAAGAAGATGTTCATCGATCCAACTTCTTCAACATACTTGAGCTCAACTCCATCAAGCCACATCACCTGTGTGTAGCCATCCTTCTGTGCAAGTTCTGTCGCAAAAAGGCTTGCAGCATAATTTCCGGCTGTCTTTGCCTCTCCGACTCCACCCCTGACAGCGCGGACGTATTCTGTTGTGACCCAGATTTTTACAGGGTCAAAACCTTCAGGATAATATGCACCTACAGGAGAAAGAATAATAAAAAATCTGTACGTATTGGAAGAGCGAAGGCCGATATAAGGGTCGGTTGCAATTATAGTTGGACGAATGTAGAGAGATGTTCCCGCTGTGCCGGGTACCCAATCTTTTTCGATATCCAAAAGCGTTAACAGTGCCTCAAGAACAAATTCTTCGTCTAGTGCAGGCATGCAGAGCATATGACCTGAATTGTTCAGCCGTTTTAAGTTATCCTGTGGTCTGAAAAGATTTATTTTACCAGACTCAGTTTTGTATGCTTTTAAGCCTTCGAAAATTGCCTGGCCATAATGCAGAACCATTGTAGAGGGATCCATTTCAATTGGACCGTAAGGTTCAATTCGGGGGTTGTGCCAGCCTTTTTCCGGATCATAGTCCATATTAAACATGTGATCTGTAAAAAAAGTTCCGAAGCCGAGACCGGAATCTTCGGGATGGTTCTTCAGTGTTTCAGCTTTTTTTATCGTAATTTTCATTGCAACCTCTGTTATATAAGATTATTTGTTTACCGGGATTTTGCTAATATAATATTTTCTATAAAAAATTAACAGCATTCTACCTATTAAGTTATTATTATGGTATTCAGTGTAATGCTAATTTACACGTTAAATCAATAAATAACCATTTTACTTAGCCATCTGGAATTTATGGTTTTTACAAGTTTCTCATTGTTGATGGTTTTGTGAAAACCCAAATACTTCGGCTGCTCCGTCATTCCCGCGCAGGCGGGAGATAGCGTAGACTTCGATCCAGTCATTTCAGTATGTTCTGGATTCCCGCCTGCGCGGGAATGACGGAGCAGGGAGCTTTTTACGAGTTTATCTTTGTTGATGGTTAGTACAAACCTATTTTGCAGGATGGATTCGTAAAAAACTTCATATCCGAGGTGTATAGCAAAAAAGTAGTCTTGCAAATTCAAATTATTTTTCAATCCCTGATTTTACACAATAAATGTTTCCCTCCCTGCAGTAAAACATCTATTTTGTCAGGACTCTTTCGGTCGAACAGATTGTTGAATATTACAGCGCTGGCTGGAAGATTGCGCGGTGGCTATATACCCTTATGTTAAAACTTTAGAAAAGAAATTATCGGTGGAAAATGAGAACAGACATAATTGAGATAAGATGGCATGGACGAGGAGGACAGGGAGCGATTACTGCGGCAAAGATTGTTGCGAACGGCGCATTCGCTTCCGGGTTTAAAGGGGTTGTTATGGCTCCGACCTTTGGCACTGAAAGGAGAGGCGCGCCGGTCTTTGTCTCTTTGAAGATTTCAAAGAATAAGATCTACGATCTTTCGCCGATTACTGCACCGGATATGGTTGTTGTTTTAGATCATACTCTGCTGGACGAAGTTGATGTAATCGCCGGTTTAAAAGAAAATGGTCTGGTAATCCTGAATGCACCAAAGCCTCTTTCTGAATACAGTTTTGGAGGTGCGAAAATTGCGGTCTCAGATGTTACAAAACATGCTGTTGAAGCAGGCTTGCCACCTGGAATCGTTAATTCTGGAATAATCGGTGCATTTTCACAGGCGACCGGCCTTGTTAATATAGATGTTATGGTTACGGCAATTGAAAATGAATTCACCGGAAAAAGACCGGAAATGAACTCAAAAGCTGCGAAAATTGTGTTTGAGAACACAGCAGTTGGAGGATACATATGAAAACTGAAGAATTCTGTAAAATGATATCGCGCAGTAAACCAGGGCCAGGGGATGGCGGCAATACAGGATCATGGCGTGTTTTGCGTCCGGTAATCAACCTTGAACTCTGTATTCCAGTGAAGATGAATAAAAAAGCATGTTTTAACTGCTGGCTTTATTGTCCGGATTCTGTTGTGTCAAAGACAATCCCGCCTGTTATTAATTTTGACTATTGTAAAGGTTGCGGTATCTGTGCTGAGGAGTGTCCTGTTGATGCCATCAGCATGGTAGATGAAGCAACACCCATGGAAGAGGAGAAATAACACCATGCATATTATCGAATCAGGCAACGTAGCAGCAGCAACTGGTGTTAAGCTTTCAAGGGCGCAGGTTATTGCTGCATATCCAATTACTCCTCAGACCCCCCTGACTGAAAAATTATCTGAATTTGTTGAATCGGAAGAGTTCGACGCTCAGTACATTCCCGTTGAGAGTGAGCATAGTGCAATGGCTGTCTGCATTGCTGCATCAACAGCGGGAGCAAGAGCATTTACCGCCACAAGCGCAAATGGACTTCTCTATATGAGTGAGCAGTTGCACTGGGCTGTAGGTGCGAGGCTTCCTCTAGTTATGTGTGTTGCCAACAGGGGGATCGGTGCTCCATGGACAGTATGGAATGACCAGCAGGATACCATGTCGCAAAGAGATGCCGGCTGGATACAGATTTATGCCAATGACCATCAGCAGATCATTGATTCTGTGATAAAGGCGTTTCTCCTGGCGCAGACTGTGAGCATCCCTGTAATGGTCTGCTATGATGGTTACATTTTATCCCATACATATATGCCCTTTGAGCAACCTGATCAGGATCAGGTGGATTCTTTCCTGCCACCGTTTGCTCCGAAGAATTTTCTTGACCCTGAGAATCCTGGAAATTTTAATCCTGTTACTCTTCCTGATGTGAGGCCGGGTGTGGATGGTGAAATTGAACCCGGTTATATAGAGATTCGTCATAATCTGCATGAGGATCTTCGGACAACACTTGATACCTATGCAGCAATTGATAAAGAGTTTGAGGAACAATTTGGTCGGGGCGGAAATCCCCTTATAGAGCAATATAAATGTGTTGACGCAGATTTTGTAGCTGTATGTATCGGTTCATTATCGTATCAACTCAGGGATGTAATTGACCTCATGAGAGATGATGGTGTGAAAATCGGTGTTATGAGCGTGCAGATGTATCGACCATTTCCTGATGAAGTTATTGTTGCTGCCCTTGCCGATAAAAAATGCGCAATCGTCCTTGAAAAGGCTTTAAGCTACGGAAATCAAGGTGCATTATATGGCGATATCAAATCAGCACTTTATAATAGTGATACTAAACCACATGTTCATAATTACATTTTAGGTCTTGGCGGTAGAGAAATAAAAACTCAGCATCTTCTCGATGCGTTGACTGAATCATGTAAATCTCCAGAAACAATTGGAGATACTCCCCGATGGATAGGCTTAAAATTATAAAGAAGAATATTATGGAAAAGAAAACAACTATATTAAATCTGACTGAAGAAGAATTTGTCCACTCCGGAAACCGCGCGTGCTCAGGTTGTGGACTTTCAATTATATATCGTATGGGACTGAAGGCACTGGGTAAAAATACAATCCTTGTGGTGCCTCCAAGTTGCCTTACTGTACTCCAGGGACTTTACCCGGTTGCCTCTACAAAGCTTCCATGTGTTAACGTCACTTTTGCATCAACAGGAGCTGCAGCAACAGGAGTTAGGGGTGCCATGAAAGCATTGAAAAAAGAAAACGTCAATGTTGTGGCATGGGCAGGGGACGGTGGAACCGGTGATATCGGGATCCAGGCACTTTCAGGGGCATGTGAAAGGGGAGAGGATATCATTTATATCTGCTATGACAACGAAGCGTATATGAATACAGGTGTGCAGCGATCAGGTACCACTCCCCAGGGTGTTTTAACTACTACAACGCCAATTAAAGGAAAATTGCAGGAGAAAAAAGACGTTCCTGCAATAATTGCAGCTCATGGAATCGGTTATGTTGCAACAGCTTCAGCTGCATATCCTTTAGATTTTTACGATAAAGTTAAAAAAGCCATGACAATCTCCGGACCCAGGTATATTCATGTGCACACTCCATGTCCGCCGGGGTGGAGTTTTGACACAAGATTTACCATAAAGGTCGGAAAACTAGCTGTAAAGTCAGGTCTTTTTGACCTTTATGAAATTGAAGACGGTGAATTTCAACTTACCGGAGAATCCAAAAGACTTGTTGGAAAAGAGAAACCACCCGTGACGGATTATTTTAATTCCCAGGGAAGATTCAAGTCTCTTGATGCAGAGCTGGTCAAAAAAGTTCAGGAGCGGGTTGATGCCAAGTGGGCTAAGTATTAATTGATGAACTGAGGCATTCAAGCGCAGTTCATTGTGCTGGTGTCTGCTCTGTATAATTTTTGGTTTTATTCATCAGGGGACTTACAGTAATTTCTGTAATTCCCCTGAATTATTTTCAATAATACAAAAACGCTTAATAGTTTTCTTCAAGTCCGGCAAAGTCAATATTGTTGGCCAGTTGTTTGAGAATATCCGCTGACTCGATATCGCTTCCTTCAATAGTAACCGAGTTTTTGTCCCCAACCTGAAAGGTTAATGTCCCGCTCATGTCCTGGCTGTTATAGGTCTGGGTTCCTGTATAACCTTGAACACGGATTTGCGTGGTTTGCCCCCCTGTACTTGGTTGTGCCATTCCAGCAAATATCTGGCCAAAGGCTGCAAGACTCCCCATTTTACCGGTCAACCCACCAATCGCGATATTCAAGTTGATATGACCACCGTTGGGATTTGAATAACCTGCACTTGCTCCTGCCGTCCCGGTTATTGAAGCACCTGCTCCGATACCCTGTGATTGTTGGTTATCAAGAGTAAAACCAGATGGAGGATCGGGAATGAATTTAATTAATCCGGCTGCTGTCAGTTCGTTAATTTTCGCCAGAGCATAGTTAATTTCGTCGATTGCCTTGCTGTATTTACCCTTTTCGACAAATGTCCGGGCGGTTGAAAGACTGTCAATCGCCTCGCCCTTAATATCTTCAGCATAGCTGGTGGATGTTAAAATCAGGCAGAGAGCAATGGGAAGAATGAGTTTTTTCATAACTATTTCCTTGGTTGAAAGGGGAAAAATAAGCGTAAAGCTTCAATTATCACGAAGAAATGTAATGAGTTTGATAGAGTAGTCAAGGGTCAGTTTACCGGCAGAGTTGATATCACTTCCCAGGGCTACAAAACCGTGATCTCTAAGGATAAAAAAATTACTGCCGTTATTTACCACCTGCAATGCAGACTCAGCAAGTTCAGGAGTTCCATAATCGTGGAATTGTTTTGTAACCGGTATGCTGAGTTGTTGAGCATACCGGCAGAGGAGGGAAGAATGGCCATGTAAAATAGCATTGATCTGCGGTAGACGGCTATATAAAGCGTTATGGAGGAAACATTCTGAAGATGGTGTTGAGAGACCTTCTGTTGTAAAAGTGCTGTTTACTTTGTCAAATCCTGTTACATGGACAAAATCCTTCACATTGCAATGGTTTTGTGGACTCATGCCTGTTTTGGTGATGATAAATGATGAAGAGGAGGTGCGGTATGACTGATTGCCATAAGCCCCGGAACTGTGTAAAGGCGCGAGACCAAGTTCTGTAAAAATGGCAGTCCAGTGATTCAGTATCTCTAACCTCTGGTCAAAGTTAAAAGATGAACGTGTTTTGTCGTAATTAAATTTAATACCTTGATATGTTTCCATAAGACGACGTAAAGATTTACCTGCGCCTTGAACGGGAAACGTTCGTTCTTGTCACTGATGACCGATGATAATGACGATTGACGCCGGAACGGTAGTAATTATCATAACCCCATGAACTTCCATGATAGTAACTGGAACTCCCGCTATAGCCTGTTGAGCCGCATCCTGTTATAGTGGTCAACAGGAGCGCGACACACACCACATATAAGAACTGTATTGTTTTTTTCATGTAAGCCTCACCCTGTATATGGAGGTTACTGCATTACCGGTTTTAATGAATGAAGTATCTGCACGAGTTCATCCCCGTGAATGTTCGTAGTCTCATGGGGGCCAATGTAAATTGCGATACCCACACTTTCTTGTGAGAGCTGGAAAAAGGCTGCATGAAAA
>DEIL01000241.1:6030-15964 GCA_002352445.1 Desulfobulbaceae bacterium UBA2775 | reverse complement strand
CATGACCGGATTGAGGGAAAATTTCGGATCCTGCATGATCATCGAAATCCTGTGTCCTCTCACCCTGCGCATTTCCTTTTCAGAAAGCGTTAACAGATCTTTTCCTTCTAGCGTAATATAGTCGGCCTCTAAAATACCAGGACTTTTGATAAGCCGTAAAATGGCCCTGCCGGTCATGGATTTGCCCGATCCCGATTCCCCTACAATCCCCAGTCGTTCACGACCAAGAGAAAAAGATATCCTGCGCACCGCTTCAAAAACACCATGACGGGTTGGGAATTTTACAGTCAGGTTTTTTACTTCCAGGAGATTGGTCATTTTGAATTTTTCTTTGGATCGAGTACATCGCGAAGACCGTCACCTAACAGGTTAAAGGCAAGGGACACGATAAAAATAGCCAGTCCGGGCATGGTTGCCACCCACCAGTGGTCAAGAATAAACTTGCGCCCGGCGGAGATCATGGCACCCCATTCCGGTGACGGCGGTTGCGCGCCGAGGCCAAGAAAGCCAAGGCCGGCGGCGGTGAGAATAATACCAGCCATATCCAGTGTCACCCGGATAACAAGCGAAGAGATACAGAGGGGCCATATATGGCGGGTAATGATGCGCAAAGCGCCTGCTCCCTGCAATTTTATAGCGTGGATAAAATCGGCATTACGGATGGTGAGGGTTTCAGCCCGGGCAATTCTGGCATAGGGCGGCCAGGAGGTCAGGACAATTGCCAGCACAGCGTTTTCAATGCCGGCACCGAGAGCGGAAACAAATGCCAGGGCAAGTATCAGTTTTGGGAATGCCAGGAAAATATCGGTAATACGCATCAAGGTTACATCAATCCAGCCCCCGAGATAACCAGCAGCCGTACCTACAAACAACCCGACAATGGGTGCCATAAGGGCAACCAGTGAAACAATATACAGGGTAATGCGGGACCCATAGATGAGTCTGCTCAGAATGTCCCTTCCCAGCGAATCCGAGCCTAAAATATAACCACCTTCACCGGGTGGAGTAAGGCGTGCGGCAAGATCCTGGGTGAAAGGACTCTGTGGTGCCAGTAGTGGGGCGAACCACGCTATCAGCACCAGTGCCAGAAGTATAGCTATCCCGAACATAGCCATGGGATTAGAGCGTAATTCAAGCCATGACCGGTACCAGGAGGAAAGTCTTGCCTGTTTGCGGGAAGTAGGTGTATCCGTTGTCAGCCATTCATACAGACTTGAAGGTTTTTGAGGGAGTTCTGTACTCATACTCATTTTGCCCTCGGATCGAAAAATTTATAAAGCAGGTCTGAAAAGATATTCAGACAGACGAATACCAGACCAACTATGACGGTTCCACCAAGAACTGCATTCATATCGGCGGAAAGGAGAGCTGTGGTAATATAGGAACCGATACCGGGCCAGGAAAAAATGGTTTCAGTCAACACAGAGCCCTCTAACAGCGCCGCATATGAAAGCGCGATAACGGTTACCAGCGGTACCTTTACATTGCCGAAGGCATGACGCCAGATCACGGCATTTGCCGACAATCCTTTGACCTGTGCAGTGATGATATATTCCTGGTCAAGCTGTTCCAGCATAAAAGAACGTGTCATGCGGGAGATATAAGCCAGTGAATAATAGGCCAGCAATGCGGCAGGCAGGACAATATGTGAGATGGCATTCCGGAAAATATCCATGTCTCCCATAAGCAGACTGTCTACTAAAATCATACCGGTAATATTGGGCACCATATCGACGTAGAAAATATCGAGCCTCCCCGGCCCGCCGATCCAGCCAAGTTTTCCATAAAAAACCAGCAAGCCGATAAGGCCGATCCAGAATACCGGCATGGAATAGCCAATGAGGGCCACTACCCGGGCGATATGGTCAATCCAGCTTCCCCGCTTTACTGCCGCCAATACACCTAACGGGACACCCAGTAAAACACCAAAGAACGTTCCAACAGTAGCAAGTTCAAATGTGGCTGGAAAAACACGGAGAAGATCCTGCGACACTGGTCGTGCCGTGAGCAGTGACTCACCAAAATTTCCCTGGGCAATATCCAGTAGAAAGATAAAAAATTGAACAAGCAACGGTTTATCCAACCCGAGTTCCTGATAGGCTGCGTCATAGGTTGCCCGGGAAGCACTTTCACCAACGATGGCAAGAACAGGGTCGATCGGCATGACCCTGCCGATGATAAAGGTGACAAAGAGTAGACCGACCATGGTGATCAGTACGGTGAAGAGGGTGCTGCCAATTCCCTGCAGCCACGGAGGAATAGATGCTCTTCTTCGCCTGTTGCCGGATCTGTTTTCTATAGCCATTGCTTTTTAAAAACCAGAGGAGAGAAGAAAAAAGCAAGGGGCGGGATAACACAATACTTCCCACCCCTTATCCTTTGATTGAAGTGCTAGGAGCTTGTCCGAGAATGCCTATTCCCGGACAAGCTCTTAGTGAATAGTGATGGTTATTTGGTAATTGGCCAATAAGATACGGCAGTGATTGCACCACCTGTATTCAGACCTTTCACGTTAGCGCGCATACCTGTCTGTTCAACTTTCTGGAACATGATAGCAAATGGTGCACGTTCCTGATGTTCACGTTGAATGGCCTGGTACATGGCCGCACGCTTATCCCGGTCTCCTTCCTTAACTGCTGCCTTGGTAGCCTTAGACATTTCCGGGAGATACCATGCATTACGATAAGCCAGAAGCCCTGTTGCTTTGATCTCGTCGGAGTTATCAGGGTTATAGGCAAATGTTCCGGCATTGGTATTCGGATCCGGATAATCCGGTCCCCAGGCACCCACGTAAATCTGGTGCTCACGGGCACGATACACAGCCAGTGTCTGTTTACCTGTACCTACTTCCAGAGTAACCTTGATACCCGCCTGGCCAAAGGTGTTCTGAATGGACTGGGCAATTTCAATACGTTCCTGGGCCTCACGAACATTGATCTTCAATTCGAAGCCGTCAGCTACTCCTGCTTCTTTCAACAGGGCTTTACCTTTGGCAACGTCAAAGCTATAGGGCATGTCAGAAATTTCACCAAGATAGGTGCGCGGTAGAAATGCCTGGTGAACCTTGTATTGTCCCTTGAGAAATGAATTTTGCATACCTTCATAATCAATGAGGTATTTCAAGGCCTTAACAATCTTGGGGTTGGCAAGATTCGGATCTTTCTGGTTCATGGAAATATACATGATGCGACCGCGGAGGTCATCGTATACCGCCAGATCGGATTTCTTTTTAATGGAGGCGATGTCCTGGGGATTGAGATTTCGTGCCAGATCTATATCACCTTTTTCAAGCAGCAACCGTTGGGTTGCTGATTCCATTATATGACGTACAATTACCTTCTTCATCTGCGGCGCACCCTGATAAAAATCAGGATTGGCTTTTAGCGAGTAGGACTCATTGGGTTTCCAGTTGACCAGTATATAAGCTCCGGATCCTGCAGAATTGGTTTTCAGCCAGTCATTCCCCATATCACCATCTTTTTCATGTGCCAGGACGGTTTTGGAATCGACAATACCACCAATGGTAGAGGTAAGGCAGTTCATCACAAAGGAGGTAGCATATTTTTCATCTGTGGTGATCGAGAACGTCATGTCATCAATCAGTTTGATAGCCTGATCCGCATTCTCCACGGAAAATCCAAATTGGGTTAGAATAAATGCAGGAGTTTTATTGAGTTTAACTGCCCGCTGCAGGCTAAATACAGCATCTTTTGCCGTTACCGGATTACCGGAATGAAATTTTACTCCGGGACGCATCTTGAAGGTAATGGTTCTACCGTCTTCAGATACTGTCCAGCTTTCGGCAAGATCGGGTCCATAGCCTTTACTAAGATCGGCCGGGTCAAAATTGACCAGCTTGCCATATACGTTACGGATGAGGTCAGAGCCGGCAAATTCAAAGGACTGGGCCGGGTCAAGGGTTGTGATATCGTCAATCCGATTGGCAATCACCAGCATGTTTGCCGGCGTTTTTGCATATACGGGATTAGCCGTTACAAGAAGCGCAACTGCCGCCACACTCAGAAGTAATTTTTTGAAAATCTTCATTTTTCCTCCCTATTGTTGTTTTTTTGTTCTCCTCATCAGAAGAACAGACTTTCCCAAGACCTTTGTCAATATAATTGATAATTGCTGTCAATTAAACTCACGCTACAAAACGCTAAAACAAATGTCAACAGCTTTCCCATTCCTTGAGAAGGGTTATGGAAATTGACAAATTTGAGTCAATTATTTGATGTTACTAATGTTATTCGCACAATTTTTTTATAAGATGTTTCCAGTCTGGAAGCCCTTTTTTTGTTGTTTTGGAACCACTTGCTTGATATTCTTGTGGTGCGTGAGAAGCCTCTTTGGATTTGGGATTTGAATTAGGAGAAAGTATGACCCCCAATGGTACTATTAATGTCAGTGTTTCAAATCATTACAGTGAACCTTCTTACGCCAGCGAGGTAACGTCCCAGGGCATCCTTGGTGAGCGGGTAGAAATTTTTGAACATCATCCCCTCTTTTCCAGGATACGACAGGCAGATGGTTATGAAAGCTGGATTTCAACGGATCAGGTCTACCGGGGAGAAATCCAGCGTGGTAAAGAGATAATGGTAAGGAGTCATTTTGTGGTTATCCATAGGGAACCATCCACCTCTTCTAAAGGTGTCAGAGATGCTGTTATCGGCTCTACTCTGATGACGGTGGACGAAGACGAGAGCTGGTACAGAATAGCTTTACCGGATCGCACCACAGGATGGGCGGAAAAGAGACATTTTAGTACTTTCCCCGGCTTATCCACGGAGAATATCCTTAGTCTGGCCCGGGAATTTCTCGGTTACCAGTATGCCTGGGGTGGCAGGAGCCCCAAAGGATTTGATTGCTCGGGCTTTGTGCAGACAGTTTTCAGCCTGCATGGTGTTGTAATACCCCGTGATTCATGGCAACAGCAGCAAAGCAATCTGCTTTCCACCGACTACCGCCAGGCACAACCTGCAGATCTTCTTTTTTTCGGTAAGACTCCAGAGCGTGTTACCCATGTGGCCATTTCACTTGGCGATCAACGTTTTATTCATGCCAGCGGCTGGATAAGATGCAACAGTTTTAGAAAAACAGACCTGGATTTCAGCAGCCACCATCTGCAGACCTTTATTTCTGTTAATCGTTACGGAGATTGAGGACAGTGATATGAAAATTACCGGTATTAAAAGTCAGGTTATCTCCATTCCCCTTGTAACTACCTTCAAAACCGCACTCAGGTCTATTGATCAGATTGAGAATATTATTGTCACTGTTCTCACGGATTCCGGTCAGATCGGCTTTGGCAGCGCTGCGCCGGTGGCGGTGATAACGGGGGAAACAGTCTCTTCTATTGTTGGAGGGATTGAGCATATAGGGGACAGTCTCATCGGCATGGAAATCGCTGACTGGGAAAAAATTTTCCAGCGCCTGAACAGTTGTATCATCGGCAATATGTCTGCCAAGGCGGCAGTGGACATGGCGATTTATGACCTGTTGGCAAAATCCCTGGATATTCCCCTATACCGGCTACTTGGCGGCATGACCTGTAATGTTGAAACGGACATTACAGTCTCCATTGACACCCCGGAAAAGATGATCGCCGAGAGCAAAGAAAGACTGGGTCGTGGTTTTGATACATTAAAAATCAAGGTTGGCGGTGATCCTGAACTGGACATTCGGCGTCTCGAGCTGATCCAGGAGGCTGTCGGCAGCGAGACCCGCATCAGGATTGATGCCAACCAGGGCTGGAGTGCCAAAGAAGCTGTGCAGGTCGGCAGGGAACTGGAGCGCAGAGGAGTAGTTATTGAACTTATGGAACAGCCTGTTCCTGCTCGCGACTTTGAAGGTATGCGCTATGTCAGAGACAATGTTGCTTTCCCCGTCTATGCCGATGAGAGTGTATTCTCTCCCCGGGATGCTCTGGAGTTGATCGGAATGAATGCGGTGGATGGGCTTAATATCAAACTTATGAAGTGCGGCGGCATATACAATGGATTGAAAATTGCCTCGATTGCCGAAACTGCGGGTATACCATGCATGATCGGTTCAATGATGGAATGCCATATCAGCGTATCGGCGGCAGCTCACCTGGCGGTAAGCCGGACGGTTATCGATAAATATGATCTGGATGCGCCACTTTTCTGCAGCTCAAACCCGGCATCAGGGGGAATATCTTACCGGGGATCCCGAGTCTGCTTTTCTGACGACCCCGGACTTGGAATAGAGGCAATAACCGTACAGGAATTTATATGAAAGTCATGTATTATCCGGAAAGAAAGGGATTCGGAGGAGTGTTGACACAGCAATCCACAGCCTGCGAGGACGTTNNCTCCGAATCCCGGTCACATTACTTCATAACAGCGTAGCGGAGTCATCGTTGTGAAATTCATTTCATGGATGTTGGAAAAAATGAGGGATATATGAAAATTTATATCAGTGTCGATATTGAAGGGGTTTGCGGGACTACCACCTGGAATGAAGTAACCAGGGGGAACGCTGAATATCTGGAATTTCAGCAGCAGATGACAAGAGAGGTTATAGCGGCCTGTGAAGGTGCGTTTGAGGCAGGAGCTACAGAAATTGTTATCAAGGATGCCCACGATACGGCTTGTAATATCATTGCCGACGATCTGCCTGAGAATACCAGCCTCATCAGGGGCTGGAGTCGACATCCCTATATGATGATGCAGGAACTCGACAGCTCCTTTGATGCAGCGCTGATGCTCGGATATCATTCTCTGGCCGGTGGCGGGGGCAATCCGCTGGCCCACACTATGAGCAGCAGCAGGATATCAACCCTTGATATCAATAATATGCCGGCATCGGAATTTCTTATCAACTACTACACGGCGATGCTTGAGAAGGTACCGGTACTTTTTATCTCCGGCGATCGGGAAATCTGCGATCATGCGGCAGAGATTGCGCCCGGCATCAGCACGGTTTCTGTGAAAACGGGTGTGGGCGCATCGACGGTGAATATTCACCCGAAGAGTGCCCTGAGGATGATCAAGTCCGCAGTGTTTGAAGTTCTTTCTGGAAGTTTATCCGGTCACTTGGAGGATCTCCCCGAATGGTTCAATATAACCGTTGATTATATCAATAATCAGGATGCATATAAGGCTTCATTCTATCCGGGGGCTGAATTGATCTCACCACGGCGGGTTGGTTTTAAGTCGGATAATTATTTAGATGTACTGAGATTGTTTCTCTTCACCCTGTAGAAAAAACAGGTAACAACTCTTTTGTTCCGATAAACAATAACTCTTCCAGGCGGGTAATGTGGCATGGATAAAAAACTCCTTGAACAGGTAGCAGATGTTCATCGCAGGGCCTTTACTGTTGATGCCCATTTCGATCTCACCTACGAAGTTGCTAATCGGCGGGAGCGGGGTCTCCATAAGGTTGTTGAGACCAGTTATCTACAGCAATTCAGGACGGGTGGATTTGACCTGATTGTTTCCGCACTTTTTATTCATGATTTTTTTCTGCCGGAAATGGGGCTTAGAAGAGCCCTGGATCAGATCAGTCACTTGCTCGAGGAGATTGATGAGAGTCCCGGACGCTTCCGTCTCTGTCGTACTGTAACGGAAGCCTATGGGGCTCGGGCAGCAGGGGAGACAGCAATCTTTCTTTCCCTTGAAGGAGCTGAACCGCTGCAGAACGATATCCAGCTCCTGCGGATATTTTATGAACTCGGTGTGCGGGGTCTTGGCCTGGTCTGGAGTCGCCGCAACTATGTTGGTGATGGAGCTTTTTTCAAGAGTAGTCGGGAGGGGCGCAAGGGAGGATTAACACCATTCGGCATTGACCTGATCGAAAAAGCAGAAGATCTTGGTATGTTTGTTGACGTGAGCCATATCAACGATGAAGGGTTCTGGGATGTTATGGATGTTGTCAGCCAGCCGCTTATAGCCTCCCATTCAAACTGTAGAGCCCTTGCCGGCACCATGAGAAATCTTGATGATGAACAGATCGGAGCAGTTGCCAGAAACGGCGGTGTCATCGGCATGAATTCTGTAAATCTGTTTATTCGTGAAGACGAGCCGGAAGTCACAATCTCTCATTTTATCGATCATGTGGATCATATAGTCAAAATCGGTGGTATCAAGCATGTGGGTATCGGTTTTGATCTCTGCGACAGTTTTGTTGATTTCCTCCAGGTAGGACGGCCCATAGACACCCATGATGTTATCAAAACCCATGCCGGTCTGGGCGAGTTCACAGCGGGCCTTATTACAAGAGGATACAAAGACGAGGATATCATCGCCATTTTGGGTGGTAATTTTTTGCGCGTTTTTGGTGATATTCTTGGTTGACCATCGATTATGCTGAAAAGCGGCATAATTTCAGCAGTAATCATTTGATTTTTCTAAAAAATTCCTGCATAATATCACAAGTAGACAAAGGCATGCTGATAGTACCCTACTGTCGAAACTCTGTCATAAAAAACAAGGAAATTTGATCAAGTTTATTGATGTTAAGGCAATAGGTTGTTTAGGCTGAAGGTTGTTAGGGTAGGTTGCTTTAAGGTTCTTCTTTTCCTAAAAGCCTTCAGCCTACAGCCTATCCACCTCGGTTGTGGGCAAAGTCTGCTTTAGTGCCTTACTCCGGGACTTCTGTAATAAAAAACAAGAAATTGAGGAAGGTCCCTTAAAATTGAATGGTTGAATATATTTCCATGGCACTTATCCAAGCATTCTAAAATTCCGATTTATTCGGGTTAGATAATTTATGCGTAAATAACGAATAGATTAAGTACATACCCTATGAAAACCATATTAATTATTGAGGATGATCTTGCGGAACTGGAAGCAATAATGGAGTTCTGCAGTCGCAGTTCTGAGGGCCTTGCTATTCTGACGGCCCAGAATGAAGAAAATGCCCGCATGGTTCTCAGTGACAAGTGTGTTGATCTGATTATCTGCGATACGACATTTTCAGATTTGTCAGACTGTTTGATATTGACCAGAATTGTGCAGGAGTTCCCGTATATTCCACTCATCGCTATCGCTCCCTCCCGTACTGTTGACAGGTCGGATCTTCTTGCTCTGGGTGTTAGTGCAGTCTATGAAAAGCCCCTTAATGGTGAGCTTTTTATTGAAAAATTAGAAGAACTTATAGAACACTCCTCCATAGGTACAATCAAAGGCATACCTACCCATTCTTTTCTGCAGATGCTTGAAAGTGAGGGGAAATCATGCACTCTCCATATTTTCGACGACAAAAACAGCGGTCGCATCTTTATAAAGGAGGGTATCCCTGTTGATGCTGAGACCAGTTCCCTTACCGGTGAACAGGCAATCTATGAAATGATTGCCTGGGGTGAGGTCACACTTGAACTCAAATTCTATAACGGACAAAAGAAAAACAGGATCAGCAAGCCATTGATGTCTTTAATCATGGAGGGTTTTCGTCTAAAGGATGAGCGCGAGGCCGGGATTAAACAGCAACCAGCCGATACGAAACCCAAACCCAGAATGAAAGAGGTTTCCACAGCTGGCCAGCGGCTTGCTCTTGACTTCGGCTTGCGGCTTAAACTTGAATTCGACTCTTTTGATTCCAGCCTTGACAGCTCACTGGCAGGAATGGTGCCGGAAAAATGTATAATTGTTGCCACGCCTTCCAATTTTATTTTTACCAATACGCCACTTGAAATTGGTTCTAATATCCTGGTGAAATACAGGTACATGGGGAAGCTCTGTCTGTTTAAATGCAAGTTGCTCAGGGCGATTGATACACCGCAGCATCTTCTCTTCCTCGATTATCCGGCGGTAATCCACTATCATGAAATGCGAAAAGCAATCAGAACCGCTACTTACATCCCCTGTGCAATCAAACTTTCCGGTGCTCAGCAGTTTTTTGGTGCCTTTGTCGATATGAGCAGTTCGGGAGGATTGTGTCAGGTCAAGATAAAGAATAACAAGGAGCT
>DEIL01000241.1:0-6002 GCA_002352445.1 Desulfobulbaceae bacterium UBA2775 | reverse complement strand
CATATCGGTATTCAGTTTACTACCCTTGCTGACAATCTCAAAGAGGCAATTGAGAGCTATCTTTCTTCAGTCGGGTAACTCTACCCGTCGCCGCAATGCTGATGGAATCGTAAAAACTCTTCATCTACTTCGTTGCTATAAATTTTCTATCATCACGACGTACTTTAGTACGCCGAAATGATAGAAAATTTATGCGCCTCGGATATGAAGGTTTTTACGATTCCATTAGTATTGATGAACTCCTAAAAAGTCCCCTGCTCGTAACTGGATCGAGGTCTACCTTATCTCCGGCCTACGCGGGGGTGACAACCCTGTGAACTCTTATTTCTCTTTTTTTGACAATATATTAAGCCTGCCTCTGTAGAGTTGGCTGAGCTCCCTACGTAATCAGGGGATGATTTTACTTCGTCAGTCGAAGAATTGGAATGCAATTCAGAGGGTTTTCGGGTATTGATTTATATGAGTAATAATTTGTATTATTGCTTCAGCTCTCGTTTTGTTTCGGTTTTGAATTATGGAACTGGCAGTGTTCACTGGTAATCAGTTAATCCTTATAACAGCGGAGGAAATTATGGGCAGAAAAGGACTATTTGCATGTTTACTGGCTCTGGGAATGATTTTAGGACTTGGGACAGCAGAAGCGGAAAAGATGACTTTTTTCAGGATCGGTACCGGCGGAACTGGAGGAACATATTATCCCATCGGTGGCCTGATATCTCACTGCATCTCCAACCCGCCCGGCTCAAGGCCCTGTGA
This sequence comes from Desulfobulbaceae bacterium UBA2775, assembly GCA_002352445.1. GTDB lineage: Bacteria > Desulfobacterota > Desulfobulbia > Desulfobulbales > Desulfocapsaceae > Desulfomarina. Next base: position 5,246 of record DEIL01000241.1, on the reverse strand, counting down.
TAAAGGCGGGAGTTGCGGTGTTCCGGGGCTGGTGGCCATAGCACAATCAGCCAACGGCTCAGTGGCTAATATCAATTCCATCAATTCAGGAGTACTGGAGTCTGGTTTTTCACAGTCGGATGTAGCATACTGGGCTTATACCGGAACCGGTATTTTTGAGAAGAAGGGAGCCGTTAAAGATCTTCGTGCCCTGGCTAATCTATATCCTGAAACCATTCACCTGGTGGCCCGTAAAGGATCCGGGATAAAATCGGTGAAAGATCTCAAAGGCAAACGTATTTCCATGGATGAACCTGGATCCGGAACCCTGGTTGATGCCAGAATTATCCTTGAAGCCTATGGGCTTACTGAAAAGGACGTCAAGGCAGACTATATTAAGCCGAATCCGGCCATCGACAAGATCAAAGATAATCAGCTGGATGCATTTTTTATCGTTGCCGGATATCCAACAGGATCCGTCGTTGAACTGGCTTCAAGCGTCGGTGGGGAGCTGGTTCCCATCAATGGACCGGAAGCTGAGGCAATTGTAGAAAAATATGGTTTTTTCGCCAAGGATGTCATTCCCGCGGATACCTATGAAGGTATTGGTGAGACAGAATCCCTTTCCGTTGGTGCCCAATGGGTTGTATCAGCAAAGGTGGACGAGGACCTGGTTTATCAGATTACCAAGGCAATCTGGAATGAGAAGTCTCGTGCACTGTTGGACAAAGGTCATGCCAAAGGTAAAATGATCACTGCTGAAACGGCGCTCGACGGTGTAGGTATTCCGCTGCACCCTGGTGCAGAGCGATACTATAAAGAGGCAGGTCTGCTGAAATAAACTGTTTGGTAGTACTGTCCTGACCGGGATACGTAATTTGATGTTTTCCGGTCATTTTGATCGTCAGGTAGTCTCTGTCCGGTGGCAAAAATCATTTCTAATTACGTACGAAACTCAGCTGCCTTTTTCGTCATTCCCGCGCAGGCGGGAAACCAGTGATCCTGCTCGTAACTGGATCGAAGTCTACGCTTATCTCCAGCCCACGCGGGGATGACAAACCTGCTGAATCTTATTTCTCTTTTATTATCAATGTATTAAAACTACTTCCACAGAATTGGCTGAGTTTCATACGTAATCAGAAAATGATTTAATCAAAGCACAGGTGGGATATTGGAAATAGATCAAGAGCAATCGCAGAAACTCGAAGAAGAGTATGATCCGGAAATGCAAATGCGACCCATGGCACCACCTGCCACATGGATTGTAGGGACGCTTCTTGCTGTATTATCATTCTTTCACTATTACACAGCCGGTTTTGGGCTGCTGAGGGAGTCCACCCATCGCGGGGTTCATCTCGCATTTGTTCTGGGGTTGATTTTTCTGGTTTTCGGTTTCAGGAAGAAACCCAAAAAGGACGGATTTTTGGCCATAGGCCGGATCCCGATTTATGACTGGCTGCTGGCAATTATCGCCGCAGTTACCTGCTTCTATGTGCCGTATGTATTTAACGATCTGGCCTTTCGTGTAGGGGATCCGCTTCCTGTTGATGTGATCTTCGGCAGTATAATGATCATACTCACACTCGAGGCCACCCGAAGGTCGATGGGGATTGCGTTACCCGTGATTGCCCTCTGTTTTATTCTCTACGCCCTGTTTGGGCGATATGCTCCCGGTGTCCTCGTTCACCCCGGTGCAAGCTGGAAGGGGCTGGTCAACCATTTGTATCTTACCAGTCAGGGTATTTACGGAATCGCTGTGGGGGTTGTTGCCACCTATGTCTTTCATTTTGTTCTGTTTGGTGTATTGGCGAACCGCGTTGGCGCCGGCCAACTCTTCATAGATCTCGCTTCCTGCGTGGCAGGGCGTTATGCAGGTGGACCGGCCAAGGTAAGCGTCTTTTCCTCTGCCCTTTTCGGTATGATCTCCGGCTCTTCAATAGCAAATACGGTGACCACCGGAGCACTAACAATTCCGGCTATGAAGCGGGTTGGATATCGACCTCATTTTGCAGCCGCCGTTGAGGCTACATCCAGCACTGGTGGGCAGATTACACCACCCATCATGGGGGCTGCTGCATTTATCATGATTGAGTTTCTGGAAATGCCCTACCGGACAATTCTGCTGGCAGCAACAGTTCCGGCCCTGATGCATTATCTCGGTATCTTCACCATGGTTCACCTGGAGGCCAAACGTCTGGGTTTGAGAGGATTGCGGCCGGACGAGATGCCCCGTTTTACCAAAGTGTTACGGGAAGGCTGGCCTACCCTGGTTCCACTGGTTCTTCTTGTTGCCATCATTACCTCCGGTCGAACGCCTTATAATGCAGCATTCTGGGGAATAACAGCCTGCATTGTCGTTGGATTCCTTAATCCCAAAAATCGGTTAACCATTCCGGATTTATTCGACTGTTTCAAATTGGGGGCGAAGTACGCCCTGGCTGTTGGTGCCTCTGCTGCAGCTGTTGGTATTATCGTCGGTGTGGTAAGTCTTACCGGTATGGGGTTTAAGATCTCCTTTATGGTAACCAGTGCTGCTCAGCAACTGGCTGAGATAATTGTCCCCCTTGTTCCGTTTGGCCTCACTGATCTGCCGGCAGTTACACTGTTTCTAACCCTGATCTTCACAGCTATTGCCTGCATACTTCTTGGGGCGGGAATACCGACTACTGCTACTTATATAGTATTGGTTTCGATTGCCGCACCGGCCCTTGGGCTTCTCGGGGTGGCCCCCATCGTGGCCCATTTTTTCGTTTTCTACTATGGTGTACTGGCTGATATAACCCCGCCGGTTGCGCTGGCTGCATATGCCGGGGCAGGAATCGCCGGTGCCAATCCCTTTAAGGCCGGTAATACCGCCTTCCGACTGGCAGCGGCAAAGGCACTGGTACCCTTTGTTTTCATCTATTCACCAGCTATGCTGATTGTTACTGATGGGTTTACATGGCAGGCTTTCGTATCAACGGTTACCGGATGTGCTATTGGCATCATTTTCATCGGAGCTGCCCTGACAGGGTATTTTATTACTCATATGTTGATGATTGAGAGGGTGGTGACCTTTGTTGCCTCCCTGCTGCTCGTGGCACCCGGAATTACGAGCGGGTTCGTTGGCCTACTGATGATGAGTCCTGTTCTGATTAGCCAATTCGTCAGGCGGAAGTCAAAGCAAAAACGGCAAGGGATTGAAAGCAAATAATATATGTATACCAAGATTGTCTCTGTATACGGTTATGGCCGGTTTGGAAAAGTCTGGGCAGATATCCTGGCTGAAAATTTTCATGTAAAAGTATATTCAAGGCGTGGGTTAAAATCGGAAGAAGTTAGTCCCGGCATTGAAATTGCCAACAAAAGGAGCATTTACGATTGTGACGCGCTCTTTTTTTGCGTTGCTATATCTTCCTTTGAGGAGGTGCTGAAAAAGTCATCTCGTCATTGCAATAAAGGGACGGTTTTCTTTGATACCTGCTCTGTAAAGGTTTTCCCTGCCAAATGGATGAAGAAGTATCTGCCCGAGGGAAGTACGATTATTGCTACTCATCCTATGTTTGGCCCTGATTCGTACCTGCAGACAGAAAGAAAACTTCCCATAGTGATGTGCAATGTCAATGCAGATCAAGAAACCATTGAAGAATGGGCAGGTTATTTTAAGTCGAAGTCATTGCAGATCGAAATAATGACTGCCGAAAAACATGACCAGATGACAGCCTACTCCCAGGGAATTACTCATTATGTAGGCAGAGTGCTGGCTGATTTGGATTTACATCCCACACTTATCGACACTCTTGGCTATCATAAGGTGCTGGAGGTCATCGAGCAGACGTGCAATGACAGTTGGCAGCTATTTTTAGATCTTCAAAATTATAATCCATATGGCAAGAAGATGAGGGAGAGTCTACGTGAATCTGTCGAGAGAGTAAATTCAGCCTTGCAGGAAGAAAGTAATGATATAGAACCACATGAAACTATAAACAAAGATCAGAAAAAAGGAGAGTAATAGATGGAAACTCAAAAGAAAGTTATCTTTGCATTCAGGGGGGACCCCCTCTGCTTTATCCATGTCCTTCTCAATGGCATCGATCTCAATGAACGGGGTCAGGGAGGATTGATTGTTGTTGAGGGAGATGCTGTGACACTCGTTCCAGAGATGGCCAAATCAGACCATTTTCTTTTTACTCTTTATCAGAAAGCCAAAGGATTAGGTATTTTGCTTGGAGCCTGCAAGGCATGCTCTGTTAAGCTCAAGGTTGAGAAAGAAATTGAAAAAGAGGGGATTCCATTGATTGGCGATATGTCGGGACATCCCTCCATGGGCAGTTTTATTGAAAAAGGATACCAGGTTATCACTTTTTAGTGCCTCGACCTGGAGGTCATGTGTCATCGGAAAGGAGAGGGGTCGGGAGGTAAGGAGTAATTATGAAAAAGCGTCTGCTTGTAATCCTGCTCCTGGTTGGTATCGGTATCGCTGGATTATTCGTCTATTTTTCCTTTCAGGAAAAGGAGGAAAGCTCCTTTCTTCGAGTCTCCGGCACCATTGAAGCCACTGAAGCCGACATGAGTTTCAGAATTCCGGGAATTCTTACCCGACGGCTGGTGGATGAAGGAGAGAGTGTTGTTGTGGGCCAACTTATTGCTACACTTGATGAGGCTGATCAGATGATTGCCCTGGCTGGAGCACATGCTGATCGGGATTATTCCAGGGCTGTGCTTGAAGAACTGGAGGCAGGAAGTCGTCCCCAGGAGATTGAGAGATCCAGAGCTAAACTATTGCAGGCGGAAGCTGTGCTGGCAGCATTGAGCAGCGGCAGTCGTCCGCAGGAAATAAAACGAGCCAGGGCCGATCTGGCCAGATCCCAGGCAGCTGAAAAAGCAGCATCCGCCCGGCAGAAACAAGCCAAGGCAGATTTTACCAGATATGCGACTCTCTACCGGGAGAAGGGTGTTTCAAAAACAGAGTATGACAGTTATCAGACCAGATTAATTACAGCGCAAAACAGTTGGGCTGAAACTCAGGAGCAGGTTACAGCTGCCCGGGAATATCTGAGTCTCCAGCAGGAGGGCCCTCGCATTGAAGATATCAACAAGGCGGAGGCTGGAGTTAAACTGGCTCAGGAAGAATATTCCCTCGTCAAAGAAGGTCCGAGGACAGAAATTATTGCCCAGGCCAGGGCCAGGGAGCAGGCAGCAGAATCTGCCGTTAAACGGGCAGAACAGCAATTACGCTATACTCAAATTCATGCCCCCATGGAGGGTGTTGTTCTGAGTAAATCAGC
>DEIL01000323.1:34047-34186 GCA_002352445.1 Desulfobulbaceae bacterium UBA2775 | reverse complement strand
CGCTTGATTCTGAAAAATTTATTGTCAGTCGCTATGATCCGGCAACGGATCTTGCCCTGTTGGCGGCCGATGCACCAAAACTTGATTTTGCCTTTATTCTTCTCCACGGACTCTTTGGTGAGGATGGCACTATGCAGGG
>DEIL01000323.1:33650-34026 GCA_002352445.1 Desulfobulbaceae bacterium UBA2775 | reverse complement strand
CGCTATTGCAATGGACAAGCATCTGGCAAAAGAACTCTATAAACTGAACGGGTTGCCTGTGGCGGACTGGCAGATTATAGGCTCCGGTGATGAGGTGAATATTGATGCTCTGGTTACCAGGTTTGGTCTGCCGGTTGTCATTAAACCGGTACGGGAGGGTTCAAGCCTGGGCCTGACCCTGGCAGAGACCAGAGAACAACTGATAGACGGTATTGAAAAGGCTCAGAGCCATGATTCCCAGATAATGATTGAAAAATACATAAGTGGGCGGGAACTGACGGTGGGAGTACTTGGCAACGAAGAACTTCGGGGGCTTCCTGTTATTGAGATTGTCCCCGGCGAGGGGTTTTCGTTTTTTGATTATGATGCAAAATAT
>DEIL01000323.1:33440-33625 GCA_002352445.1 Desulfobulbaceae bacterium UBA2775 | reverse complement strand
GCAGAGATAAGTGATGAACTGACTGCTCTGGTGCAGAAGTACGGTGTGGCGGCACATAAGGCACTCAGACTGACGGGGTATAGCAGGACTGATATAATGCTTTCGGAAGATGGGTCACTTTACCTGCTTGAGACCAATACCATACCGGGAATGACACCTACCAGCCTTATGCCGCAGGCGGCAGC
>DEIL01000323.1:20085-33348 GCA_002352445.1 Desulfobulbaceae bacterium UBA2775 | reverse complement strand
CAGCCTAAAAGACTAACAGCCTATTCATCTATATTAGGATCCTATCCGGATTATTGAAAATATTAAGCCTGTCCGGACGGGCGTAGGCGGCAAGGGTGGCCCCTGATCTTCTGGCTATGGCCAGACCGAGTGATGACGGTGCCGTGCGGGACATGATTATAGGAATACCGATCCGGGCACATTTCAGAACCATATCGGATGTAAGTCGACCGGTTGTATATATTGCGCTTTGGGCTGTTGCCCGACCTAGCAGGATTGACCCAAGGATTTTATCTACAGCATTGTGGCGGCCAACATCTTCAAAAAACGCCTGCATTTTACCTTTTTGCCACAGAGCACAGCCATGAACGCAATGGGTGTCATGGCCAAGGGTCGAGGTGTGAAGGGCCTGTCGTATAAAGGTGTTGATTTCGGGAAATGTCATTGTGTAATCCTGGAGTGGCTCGAACGCACCTTCCAGCATCTCCTTTGATATTTTTCCAGTACCCCCGCAACCGGAGGTTATTATCACTTCCTTTGGCTCCGTAACTTCAATATCACCATAGACAGCAATCCGTCCTTCGGGACAGACGTAGATTTCCTTTATATCTTCCGGTGTCTTTATATAACCCTGACCAAAAAGAAACCCGGCACCAAACTCTTCAAGCCCGACAGGCAAGACCATCGAAGAGCCGATGGTCTCATCGTTTAGAGCGATAGTGTAAGGGGTCTCTATGGCAAGCTGTTCTTCCTGCTCTACAGCACCATCCGGTGAGATGATTGTTGTGGTATGGGTGAGAGAAAGGGCTGTGCTGCCGGATTGTGAAGTGTTCATATGAATTTTAGAGAAGGTAAAGGGGATTCACTGGTTTTTTTTGTGGGTGTTAACTTAGTGTCTGTCCATAGATGAGATTTTTTCTCTAACACCCATGAAATGAATTTCACAACAAAACATGAAAGGAATGTAACCGGGATTCGGAGGAGTATTGCCAAACGTCCTCGCAGGCTGTGGATCGGAGTCTCGCATACTCGCTTACCTGTTGTGTCAACACTCCTTTGAACCCCTTTTTCTTCCAGACAGCACATGACTTTCATATAAAATAGAGGCACTACCCTAAGAGCTGTTACAGTCTATTTCAAGCAGGAATTGCTTTCTGGTGAATTTAATGATTCGCAAAATCCCTTGTGATTGCAATAGGGTTTGCTTTTAATGTGAATTTTCCTTATCCTGCAATGCAGTATCTGTCTGGGTTTGTGGAACATATAGTGATATGATGCCTGAATCTCACAACCGGAGTGATTCTGTAATGAGAATACGCTTATTCTTTCTGTTCATCAGCACAATTATACTGTTTCCCTCTATCACCCTCAGTACTGATCCAAAGATACTGCGGCCGATTGTATTAGGCCAGTCATGTGCCCTTTCCGGGCCTGCAAAAAATCTTGGTCTGGAGATGCGGGCAGGACTGCTTGCCGCTTTTTCCCAGATAAATGAACATGGTGGAATCCGGGGGCGGGAAATTATTCTGATCAGCAGAGATGATGGTTATGAGCCTGACAGGGCCGTAAAAAATACCAATAGTTTGATCTATGATGACCAGGTTTTCGCTTTGATTGGCGCAGTGGGAACTCCAACTTCCAAGGCTGTTGCTCCGATAATAAATGATTCGAGGATTCCCTTTTTTGCACCCTTTACCGGAGCAGAGTTTTTACGAAACCCTTTTCAAAAATATGTGATCAATGTACGCGCAAGTTATTTTCAGGAGATGGAGAAGCTCGCCTCTTATCTCATTGATCAGAGAAAAGTCAGTAAAATTGCCTGTTTTTATCAAAACGACAGCTATGGTTATGCAGGATTGAAAGGTATTGAAATTGCTCTGGCAAAACGCGGTATGAAATTGGTATCAAAGGGGAGTTATGAGAGAAATACCGTTGCAGTTATGGGCGGGTTGAAGGATATCTGCAAGGGGAAACCGGAGGCGATTGTTCTGGTCGGAGCATATTCCGCCTGCGCTGAATTTATCAAATTGAGTAAAAATAAAAATGGCAGTGGGGTAATATACTGCAATATTTCTTTTGTCGGAACGGAGAGTTTGCAGGAGGTGCTGGGCGGCTATGGTGAAGATGTTATCGTCTCACAGGTTGTTCCTTCCCCCTATGATGTCGAAATTCCGTTGATCCAGGGATTTTTAAAGGCGATGAAGAAGTATCAGCATGATTCTGCCATTAGTTTTACCTCGCTGGAAGGATACATTGCCGGCACCCTCTTTGGTAAAATTGCACTGGCAGTTAAAGGTGAATTTACCCGGAAGAGGTTTGTTGCAACCTTGGAATCTGTAGAGTCTTTCGATCTTGGTGGCGTTGTTTTGCAGTTTGGACCTGATGATCATCAGGGAATGGATGAAATTTATCTTACCAAGATTTATCCTGTTATAGAGAAACTCCATGACGATTTATGATGGTGTCGTAAAAGCTGTGTATTACCAACAATTCGTCATTCCCGCGCTGGAGATAGGCGTAGACTCCGGGGCGTAGTGTTTTTCTCAGGCCCTCAACAATACATATGGTATGTTGAGGTTCTGAGAAAANNGGACTTTTTACGACGCCATCATCATTTATAACTCTGAACGAATACTATTAAAGTGACCCCGTGATGCAATTGGTCAAGAAAATCACACTTTCATCCGTTCCCTTCTATACTTCGCTTCTGGTGGTTACTTCCCTTGCAGTTTTTATCGGCATCTTCTGGACTATAAATGAGTACCAGACATATCAGGAGACTATTGAGAATATCAGAGACAATTATCAGCATCAGTATGAAGTGAGGGTAGAGGAGGAACTTGATAAGGTTATAGATTTCATAACTTACAGGCGTTCACAGAACGATATGCTGGTTGAACGGGATATTCGGGAAAGAGTTCAATCCGCCTACACTATCGCCTCACATATTTACAGGTTATATAAGGACGAAAAAAGTGTGGAGGAGTTGCGCTCGATGGTGATTGAACTACTTCGGCCAATTCGGTGGAACAACGGTCGGGGGTACTATTTTGCCGGCAGAGTCAGCAGTGGTACCATTGAACTCTTCGCTGATGAGCCATATTTCGAGAATAAAACAGCAACTGATTTTAAAGAAATAACCGGGCAGGATGTGATTGGTGATATCGTCTCCATTGTAAGAGACAAAGAAGCCGGGCTGTATCGTTACAATCTTGTTAAGCCGAAATTTGCTGGAAAAAGTTTCAGCAAAATTGCTTTTGTTAAATATTTTAAACCTCTCGACTGGTTTATCGGGGCAGGGCTCTATAACAATGATTTAGAGCAAACGCTTCGACAGGATGTTCTGGGTCGGCTGCAGAAGATGAAATTTGGAAAAGATGGAGAGGTATTTGGTTTTCGTTTTGACGGGACTATTATTTTCAATAAAAATCAGCGTATGGTAGGGCGATCGATCAAAGATCTTGCCGGTACTGACAGTATGGCTTACGGGTTGTCATTTTTGGAAACCGGCTTATCCCAAAATGGGGAAGGATATGTATCATACACGGTCAGAAGGCAGTCAGACGGGACCTCTCACCAGAAACTCAGTTTTGTCAAGGCATACGGTGACTGGGACTGGGTGCTTGGAACTTCTATGTTCATGGATGCAATGGAGCAGGCGATTGCTGCTGAGACCCTGACTTATCAGAGAATTACATTTAAAAATGTCTCCATTTTTATTGTACTTTTTTTTATAGCTGTTGCTTTTCTTCTGCTTGGTACCTTCCTCTATTCACTGAAGATTAAAGAGAGCATCAGTCTTTTCATTGATTTTTTCAGGGAAGCTGCTGATTCAAATGTGAAAATCAGAAATGAGAATCTCACCTTCAGGGAGTTTGAGAATCTTGGGCGGTTGGCTAATAGAATGGTGGAAGAGAGGATCAAAAATGAACTGCTTATCCACCGTGATGAATTACGTTTGGATACCTTGTTGCGACTGGGAATGATGGAAAAGTATTCGCTTCAGGAAAAGTACGATTTTGTCCTGCAGCGGATTGTACAGATAACCCGCAGTAAAGAGGGTTATCTGGCACTTGTCAACGATGCGCAAACCCATATCTCAATTCGTTCTCTCATCACATTGTCAGATGAGGATTCTCATAAGTACGATAAGGAGCTGGAGCTTTCAAGTAGCGTGGAGGAGGGTGGTTTGCCGGGAAGGGCTGTTCTACAAAAAACAGCTATTATTTTGAATAGTTATGTGGCTGAGAAAGATGATACCACATATCCATTTCAGACCACTCTCAAACGCCATCTTGATGTGCCTATTTATAATGATGGAAAAATCGTGGTGGTAGCCGGTGTCTGTAATAACAGTGAGGAATATGATAATTTTGATATTCGGCAGATGACAATGTTGCTTGAGGGAATGTGGCTCCATGTTCTTAAAAAATGTTCTGAAGAAGAGCTGGCAAAACTTGAACGCCAGATTATCGCAGTGAGTGAGGAGGAGAGGAGCAAGATAGGCAGAGATCTGCATGATGACCTTGGCTCACACCTGACCGGAGTTGAACTGCTGAGTAAGGTACTGCAGCAAAAGCTTGAAAATGAAGTGCCGGAAATGGCGGAACAACTAAGTTCAATACGCAATCTGATCCGGGATGCAATAGAAAAGACCCGCCGTCTGTCCCAGGGGTTGTATCCTGTACACGTTATTGAGTATGGTTTGGAATCGGCTGTTGAAGAACTGGTTGTCGAGGCAGAACATTTATTTAACGTTAAATGCACCCTCTCCTGTGAAGGTGATGATCAGAAACTTGGCAGCAATACAGCTATTCACCTGCATTACATCGTAAGAGAGGCCGTATTTAATGCTGCCAGGCATGGTAAACCGGAGAATATTGGTATTTTTCTGAAGTTCGGTACAATCGGATTTTCGGTTAAAATCGTAGATGACGGGTACGGCTTCGGGGAAAAACCGGACGAGGCCGGTATGGGCTTTCATACTATGAAATACAGGGCTAAGGCTATTGACGCTGAGCTGACCATCGAATCTGATAAAGTCAGCGGTACAATTGTATCTGTTTCAGGAGAGGTGTTTGAGTGAAATCGAGAATATTAATTGTAGATGATCACCCTATCTTTCGAATGGGGATGGCTGAATTGCTCAACCAGGAAGACGATTTTGAGGTGTGTGCTGTTGCTGAAGATATAGGATCTGCTAGAAAAGCTATAATTGAATATGATCCTAATCTGGCCATTATAGACATTACCCTGGCGGGCGATAATGGCCTTGATCTGGTGAAAGAAATATCCGCCGGAGACAAGTGTATCCACATTCTTGTTCTCTCCATGCACGATGAATCGGTATGGGCGGAAAGAGCAATTCGTGCAGGTGCCAAAGGCTATATCATGAAAAGGGAGGCAAGTGAATCGGTCATTTCTGCCTTGAGAAATATAGTTGACGGGAAAATTCATGTCAGTGCCAGTATGCTGGCCCGCATGCTGGATAAATTTCATGCAAAGCCTGATTCCCCAGGAGCGCCGACTGTTGATCTGTTAACTGACCGGGAAATCGAGGTTTTCAGGTTGATCGGGGCAGGACTTGCAACCCGTGAAGTTGCGGCCAGGATGAATCTAGGCGTCAAAACTGTTGGTACCTACCGGGATCGAATCAAACAGAAACTCTGCATTAAAACCAGTGCAGAACTTTCCCGTCGTGCAGTCCTGTGGACCGAGCGAGAAAGTTTGTAGGTAGATCACCTACAGTAACAAGTGTTATCTCCCTACAAAACAAAAGGGGTTCTGCTGATTTAGTTTTTCCCGGGACTTTCCTATAATGACTTTCGATTACACACTTTTCTGTTTTTTCTCTACTTCTACGCTTTCGCGGTTTGGATGCGACTATCTCTTTAATATGTCACCAGTTTTTGAAGTAAAAAAATGTTGGCGGCAGGGATGAAACCTGCAGTAACGAGCAACGAAGGTTGATATTTCATGAGCAATCATTTTCCAATTTGTCTACTTATCCAAGATAGTGCCACTGAGTCGGAGCTTGTGATGACGGAAGTCAACCTTCATCCCGGCCAAAGTATCTCTCCTGATCAGGGAAGAAATGTTCTTTTAGCCGGAGGCTTTGCGTCTCTTTTTCCTGAAACCGGATTTCCCCTGTCATCAACACTTCAAATCAACAGTGACAGAGGTACATTTTCTAAAGCCAGCCTAGCTCGAATAGCTGCTGCAGAACTTCTGAGAATCAACAGAGTCAGCTATCGAAGCTATAATATTGAAGCTGATAATCGGGTCTGTGTGATTGGAGATAATCAGGAAAAACTCAATAACTTTATTGATACTTATGGCGGTGTTCTTGAAATTGAACCCCTTCTGAATAAAGGCCAGGATCCTGACATTCCAACTGTAATGGAACTGAGTATGGAGGCTCATGGCAGCGGCTTACGGCTGGAATATCTGGTTCGTTTACCGATAAGAAATGATCTTTGTACCTATTGTGGCGCCTGTGGCCCTGTATGTCCTGAAAAATGTATTTCCCCGGGCCTTTTCCTTGACTTCGAAGTCTGTACGTTTTGTAAGGAGTGTGAACCGGTTTGTGAGGTCGGGGCTATAGATGTAAACAGGGTTGAGAACCGGATAATGGAAGTCCCTGCTCTTATTGTCCTTGATGGTGTTGAAGTTGAATTAGAGGAGGGAAGCAGCTCAGTTTATTGTGAAAAGGATCTTGAGAACTATTTTGCTGCGCTTTTCTCTTCTCGAATTGATGAAGTTGTTACCTGTGACAGATCAATCTGTCAATATAGCGGTAGACTCGGAGCCGGGTGTAATCTCTGTTTGACCAGTTGTACATTTGGAGCTGTCAGTCAGGGCACAGAAGGCGTAACTGTCGATGGTTCAAAATGTGAAGAATGCGGGGCTTGTGTTTCTGTCTGTCCGACCGGTGCCATGCAGAACAGACGGTTTGATGACGAGTCTTTTGTTGAATTTTTTCGAAATGTTGACCTTTCAACTGATTCAGTTGTGGTTATCGGTGAGGAACAATCTCTTCATGCGCTGTGGTGGGGAACAAAAGGCAAACGGTTTGACAAAGTGTTCTTTCTTGAATACTCCCAGGTGCAGAGTCTTTCACTGTTCCATTTTATGTTTCTTCTAAAGCTGGGTGCGGGGAAGGTTTTTCTTCTCAGTGATACAAACGGGGGGACAGTGCTGTCCAGACAAGTTGCTCTGGCCAATTCTCTTGTTACCTCACTCTATAACACCACCGAGCGGGTTGTAATTTACAGAACTGAAGAAGTAGAACAATATTTGTCCCGAGATCAGCAAACTGAGGCTCTGGTGAGTAATGATGAACAGGGACTGTTCGTCAACCGGCGCAGAGAACTCTCTGCGGCTTTACAATCCCTTGTGGCAAACAGTGGTAAAATTGCTGATGTACGACCGGGAGACTATATCTCCTTTGCTACACTCACCTGTAACCGTGACAAGTGTACCCAATGTATGGCCTGCCTAAATGACTGCCGTATCCAGGCTCTTTCTGCAGATGAGGAACAGTTGACCCTCAACCATATCGGATCAATGTGTGTTGCCTGCGGGATTTGTGTTCAGGTTTGCCCGGAAGACGCTTTGGAGCTTTCTCCACGGTTCAAGCTCAATTCCCAGTTTTTCAAACCGGTCGAAATGGCAAAGGCTGAACCTATGGCCTGTAAATCCTGCGGCAAGGTGTTTGGTACCAGAAAGAGTTTTGAGCGGGTGATGGCGATACTTTCGCAGAAAGAGACAGTTGATACCAGCCATTTTGAATATTGCGATACCTGCAGGGTCGTGAAACTTTTTGAGTCGGAATAACAATGGATGAATTAAACGAACGGGATCTGTTGTGTGTACGCTTACGATTCCTCGATCTCAGCAAATCTTTTTTCCTAGGGGAGCCGGATGCAGAAAAGATAAGCCGGTGGCGGGGCACATTTTCCGCTCTGGTTCAGGAACAGGTAGGTCCCGGTTTTGACCGTGTGGTTAAGGAGCTGTCTGATGCCTTAAGCGTAACAAGTCTCAAAGAGCTGCAGGATGAATATTACAAATTGTTTGTAGATCCTTTTGACGGTGACCCGGTTAGTACCAATGCCTCCTTTTATTTCGACGGCAGGAGTTTTGGTCAGAGCCTGGTGGAGATTCGGGGCTTGCTTAACGATGCAGGATTGCAGAAGGATGAATCAGTTACTGATCCGGAAGACTCACTGGTTGTGATGCTGGATAGTTTTGCTTCACTGGTCGAAGAAGAGAAGATAAACGGCGGAGAAGCTGTAAAACAATTACAGGGCAGATTGTTAACAGAGTTCCTTGATCCGTTTTCTGAAAAGTTTTGTCAGGCGCTTGAGAAACATCAAGATGCAGAATTTTTTATATTATGTGGCAGGTTTTTAAATGAATATCTGGACCTGGAAAAAGGCTTGGTTATTGCGTAGAGTCCGAAAGTGACAAATTGGTGGGATTTTACTGCAATTAGCCACTCGGGCTTCTTGCTCAGTTTAATTGCTGAACTGGGTTCAAAAAAAGAAAAAGGAGGGGAAATGATGAAAAAAGAACAGGACAATCGGCGTTCATTCCTCAAGCATATGCTGGCCGGTACGGCAGCTGTTGTCGGGACTGCCGCTATTGTTAAACCGGCAAAAGCAAAATCAGCTCCTATGGGGCAGCGGGCGGACGAGGTGTTGTATCATGAGAGTGATAGTTTTGCTAAATATTACAAATCTTTACGATCCTAGCTGGGTAGAGGTTTTTTTGGCTGAACAGTAATCCGGACCATCAAAAATGGTCTACTCAAAAGGAGAAAATTACAATGGCCAGAAGCAAAATCAGAAAATCCTCTGGGACTGGTGTTATGAGTGGGGGTCGCAGAGTGAATATCAATCCTAAGATTGCCAGACGATCTTTCCTTAAATTGTCTGCAGCAACTGCTGCTTTGACTGGTGCGGCAATGACCACCAAGCTTACAGGAAAAGCCGTAGCTGCAGAAAAAAAAGAAGCCTATATCGGCTCTAAAAAAGTCAGGACAATTTGTACCTACTGTTCTGTGGGGTGTGGTATTGAGGCCGAAGTCCATAACGGCGTATGGGTGCGCCAGGAAATAGCCCAGGACCATCCTGTTTCGCTGGGAGCCCACTGTTGTAAGGGTGCCGGTGCTATTGATATGGTAGTCAGCGAAAAACGGCTGAAAACGCCGATGAAACGGGTAAACGGGAAATGGACAAGCATCTCATGGGATACGGCAATTGATGAGATTGGCGCAAAACTACTTGACCTGCGTGAAAAGGATGGACCTGATTCCCTGCATTTTAACGGTAGTGCCAAAGTCTCAAATGAGATGGCCTATCTGCATAGAAAATTTGCTGCATTCTGGGGGACAAACAACGTCGATCACCAGGCTCGTATCTGTCATTCTACAACGGTCGCAGGTGTTGCCAACACATGGGGTTATGGAGCAATGACTAACAGCCTGAATGATATCAGGCATGCGAAGAGTTTGTTCTTTATCGGATCAAACGCCGCGGAGGCACATCCTGTCGGCATGCAGCATATCCTTCACGCAAAAGAGGTGAATAACGCACCGATTATTGTAGTTGATCCTCGGTTTACCAAACTTGCAGCCAAGGGGACTGATTATGTTCGTATTCGTCCAGGTACTGATGTGTCGTATGTTATGGGACTTATCAATGCCATAATCAGAAATGGCTGGGAGGATAAAGAGTTTATTAGAACCCGGGTAGCCGGTTATGAAGAGATGGTTGAGGTTGCCTCTCATTATACTCCGGAAGCAGTAGAAGATGTTACCGGTGTTCCTG
Source organism: Desulfobulbaceae bacterium UBA2775 (assembly GCA_002352445.1). Classification (GTDB taxonomy): domain Bacteria; phylum Desulfobacterota; class Desulfobulbia; order Desulfobulbales; family Desulfocapsaceae; genus Desulfomarina. The sequence continues at coordinate 23,539 of DEIL01000323.1, read as the reverse complement.
CTGCAGAAGTCACCAGGATTGCGCATATAATGGCCAATAATAGACCTGGCACTGTGGTATGGTGTATGGGCGGTACGCAGCATTCAATCGGATCTTCTATGACGAGAGCTTTCTGCATTCTGCAGCTGGTTCTCGGCAACATGGGTAAAAGTGGTGGTGGCACCAATATTTTCAGGGGACATGACAACGTTCAAGGTGCAACTGATATGTGTATTTTGTCCCATAGTCTTCCCGCTTATTACGGACTTTCCGATGGTGCCTGGAAACACTGGTGTCGGGTATGGGACGTAGACTATGACTGGATGGTTGATCGTTTCCCGGCTAAAGAGTGGATGAACAAGAAAGGTTTCACCCTGGCCCGATGGTATGAAGGTGTACTGGGGGAGGTGGAAATAGAGTCACCATCACCAATTAAGGCAATGATTCAATGGGGTTGTGGTTCTAATTCCAACTCTCAGTATAACAGGGTTGTTCAGGCCCTGAACAAGCTCGAATTATTGGTAATAGTTGATCCGTTCCCGACTGTGGCTTCGGCAGTTACTAAAACTGACAATGTTTATATTTTACCCTGCTCCAGTCAGTATGAAACATCGGGTTCAGTAACCTCAACATCGCGTCAGATTCAGTGGCGGAATAAAGTTGTAGACCCCGTTTATGACAGCAAGGATGATTATCAGATAATGGAACTGCTGGTCAATACGCTTGGTTTTGGTGACAAATTCTATAAAAAAATAAAGCAGGTTCCTGAAGATATAACTCTTGAGCTTGGTTCCGGTTCTTTGACCATCGGTTACAATGGCCAGACACCTGAACGTATTAAGAAGCATATGGAAAACTGGCATACATTTGATATTGATGATTTACAGGCAAAAGGCGGTCCATGTGATGGTGAATATTTTGGTATGCCATGGCCATGTTGGACTACAGAGCATCCAGGGACGCCGATACTCTATGATGTATCCAAGCCGGTGGCTGAAGGCGGTTTACCGTTCCGTAACCGTTTTGGTGTCGAGAAAAAATATGATAGCAGTGGACGTACCGAAAACCAGCTGGCTGCAGAAGGGGTTTATAATCCAGGAAGTGAAGTGAAAGGTGGATATCCTGAATTCAAGGACATCGTACCTGGTACAAACTGGAAAACCGACCTCACCCAGAAAACCCTTAGAGAGGCGATTGCGCGGGGTATGGCGCCATTTGGTAACGCCAGAGCTCGATGTGTGGTTTGGAATTTTCCCGACCAGGTACCGATTCATCGTGAACCATTGCATACACCGCGACCGGATTTGATTCCTAAATACCCGACGTATGAAGATAAACCCAATCATTACCGGGTTCATACAAGGTATAAGAGTGAACAGAGTCCTGATCTGGCTAAAAAATATCCGTATGTGATTACTACCGGACGTGTTGTTGAGCATATGGGTGGTGGTGCTGAGACGAGAAGCTCTAAGTATCTTGCTGAACTTCAACCGGAAATGTACGTCGAAATTAATCCGCGCATGGCAAATAATCTCGGAATCCGCAAAGGTGATATGGTGATTATCGAGTCACCAGAAGGTGCTAAAATAAAAGTTAAAGCCAAAATCACCAAGCGTGTTGATGATAAGACTATTTTCTTGCCATTCCATTTTGCCGGTACACTGATGGGCGAGTCCTATGAAAAGGATTATCCTGATGGATATGCACCGTATGCACTCGGTGATCCGGCCAATACCGTCACCAACTATGGATATGACATAGTCACCCAGATGCAGGCTACTAAAGATGGTTTGTGTAAAGTCACCCGTGCTTAATCAGTGCGTGGAGGAGGAGGAATAAAAAATGGCAAGAATGAAATTTTTATGTGACGTTGAACGCTGTATTGATTGCAGTGGTTGCGTTGTCGCCTGCAAAGAAGGGCATCATGTTCCTGTTGGTATCAACCGCCGCCGAGTCATTACCTTAAAAGAGGGGGAACCCGGGGAAAAATCCATCTCGGTTTCTTGTATGCACTGTTCTGATGCACCGTGTATTGCTGTCTGTCCTGTTGATGCAATCTATCAGCGTGAAGACGGTATCGTACTGGTAAGTAAAAAAACCTGTATAGGTTGCGGCTACTGCTTTATGGCCTGTCCATTTGGGGCTCCGCAATTTCCGAAAGGAAATGTGTTTGGTGCCAGGGGTGCAATGGATAAGTGTACTTTCTGCGCCGGAGGCCCTGAAGAAACATTCAGTAAAGAAGAAAATAAACTCTATGGTCAAAACCGGATTGCTGAAGGGAAACCGCCCCTCTGTGCAGGTATGTGTGCGACCAAAGCTCTGCTCGCAGGTGATGCTGATGTTGTAGCTGATGTGTACCGTGAACGTGTTTTTCAGCGTGGATCAGGTGTGAATGCCTGGGGCTGGAGCAGGGCGTATAAAAAGAAATAGTCTTTTTCATAGTCATATTTCTTCCAGCCTCCAGAAAATTTCTGAAGGCTGGGATCTGTGTTTATTCTACAGGAGCAAATTATGCAGAGAAGTATATTATCTGTGTTTCTGCTCACAATTATTCTTGTGGCAGGATTTGGTGTTGAAGCTTCCTCCCGGGAAGGCCAAACTCTCGCGACTCTTTCACCAGGGTCAACGGCAGACTACTATCAATCGATGATGGGTAATATTGCCGGGAGTTGGCAGGAATATGGTCAGCTTTTTACGACACTGCAGGGGCAGTGGTTCTGGATGGTTTTTCTGGCAATTATTACGGTTATTCCCGGAATATTTTTGCTGCATTATCTGCTTATCGGGGCAAAGCACTTTAACCATGATGGCGAGCGGATCTATTTTTTCACTCTTTTAAATCGCATAGTTCATGTTATTGCGGCCATATCATTTTCTCTGCTGGTAATCACAGGGTTGCTGACAATATTCGGCTCGGTTTTTGGAGGAGGTGTTTTTATCCGTACAGCACGGACAGTTCATCTTGTTTCGGCGATAGTTTTTGTTATTCCCTGTTTTTTGATGTTTATCATGTGGTTCAGGGATATGCTGCCGAGAGTATATGATTTCGCATGGATGTTCATCTTGGGAGGCTACCTGAGTAAGGAAAAAAAACCTGTGCCGGCGGGAAAGTTCAACGCCGGACAGAAGATGTACTTCTGGTTCGCCACTCTGGGTGGAGGGGTTATGGCTTATACCGGCTATATAATCTGGGGATTTGGAGCGGATCTGGATACTATTCGTCTTTATACGATTATCCATAATATCTTGGGGGCAATCATAGTTGCATTCTACCTGACCCATGTGTATATGGCGGTTTTTGCTATTGCAGGTTCTCTTGAAAGCATGAAAAGTGGTTATAAGTCTAAAGACGAGGTTGATATTCTCCATAGCAGGTATGAATACAGTTAGTATCGACTATAGAGAACCCTGTATTTCAAAATAATATTTACTGGTTTAGGAGTTAATTGCCGGATGGCAGTTAGCTCCTTTTTTT
>DEIL01000323.1:0-20011 GCA_002352445.1 Desulfobulbaceae bacterium UBA2775 | reverse complement strand
TGTGCTTATTTTTCAAGAATTCTTCGATTTTTGAACAAAATGCCTATTCTCGGACAGCCTCCTGGTCGAAAATTCTGGTTTCACATCAAACTCTATGCTATTTTGACAAAGATAAAAGCAGTCTTGTCTGGTGGAAAAGCTACCAGTTTTATAGAGGAGATACTATGTCATCAATTGTGACTTTTATCGGCTGGCATGATAGTGGTAAAACCACTCTTGCGGCGGGAGTCGTAGCTGAGCTGAAAAAACTTGGCTACCGTGTCGCTGTAATTAAGTCAAGTAATGATTCAGGCATCACTTTTGATACACCGGGAACTGACACATACAAGCACAGACAGGCGGGGGCAGACAGTGTTCTCTTAGTAGCCCCGGATCAGATGGTACTGCAGACCGGGAACAGTGACTTTTCACTTCGAACCCTTGCCCATCGTTATTTCCCCGATGTTGATATTGTGATTGGAGAGGGTTTTAAGACAGCAAAGAAGACAGCCAAAATCGAGGTTTGTCGGAACGTTGATCAGCACCTTAGGCAGGAGGTGCACGGTGTAATCGCTGTTGCAACAGATCTTGAAGCCGTCGCAGGGGACTACGTTTTCAGGTTGGATGAAGCCAGGGAGATCGCAGCCTTTATTGAAAAACGCTTTCTGCTTCGTAAGGGCCAGTGGAAAGAGGTTACCGCCCTCCTGGTGAATGGTAATAAAATTCCGATTAAAGCCTATATCCAGGAGGCTCTGGCTGGAACTGTACATGGTTTTGTCAAAACCCTGAAACTCAATGAGGAGATAGAAGAAATAGAGCTGCGGATAAAAATTGGTAAGAAACCGGAATCCACCCCGCCTCGCAGATGAAGTCTGGCAACACTTCTTCGAATCCCTGTTACATTCATTAAAACCGAGGTTCAAAATAAGGCTGCAGTACTTCCGGCAGGGCAATAGAGCCGTCTTCCCGCTGATAGTTTTCCATAATTGCCAGAAGTGTACGGCCCACCGCAAGTCCTGAGCCGTTCAGGGTGTGCACAAGTTTACTTTTTTTCCGTCCGTTTGGACGATACCTGATTCCTCCTCGGCGTGCCTGGAAATCGAGGAAATTCGAACAGGATGAAATTTCACGGTAACAATTCTGGCCCGGCAGCCACACTTCAATATCATAGGTCTTGGTGGCGGAAAAACCGAGATCGCCGGAACAGAGGGTAACCACCCTGTAAGGCAAGCCAAGCATCTGGAGAACAGTTTCAGCGTCGGAAAGGAGGCTTTCCAGTTCATCAAATGAGGTTTCGGGGGTTGTAAATTTAACCAGTTCAACCTTATTAAATTGATGCTGTCTGATCAGCCCTCTGGTGTCCCTGCCGTGGGAACCCGCCTCTGATCTGAAACAGGGAGTGTAGGCGGTATATTTAACAGGAAGATCGTTCTCACTCAGAGTCTCATCCCTGTGGATATTAGTAACCGGCACCTCGGCAGTGGGAATGAGGTAGAGATCCCAATCTTTGATTCTGAACAGGTCTTCCTCAAACTTGGGAAGTTGGCCTGTGGAAGTCATAGATGCACTGTTCACCATAAAAGGGGGAAGAACTTCGGTATAGCCATGTTTTTCGGTGTGCAGGTCGAGCATGAAATTTGTCAGAGCCCTATCAAGCTTTGATGCAAATCCCTTCAGCAGGGCAAAGCGGGACCCTGACAGTTTTGCCGCTGTTTCAAAATCGACGATATCGAGCTGTTCTGCAAGTTCCCAGTGGGTTTTAGGCTGAAAAGAGAAGGCTGGCTTTTCCCCCCATGTGGTGATTTCGATATTGTCCGTGTCATCCTGACCGACAGGGACTTCGTCATCGCAAAGGTTGGGGATAGCCATAACAATGTTATGTAATTCTTCCTGGATATTGTTCAACCTACCATCAAGATCTTTGATTCGCCGGCTTGTTTCTTTCATCCCTGCAATGAGAGGTTCCGCTTTTGCTTTGTCAGAATCTGAACCTCGTTTAAGAACTGCAATTTGACTGGATGCAGTATTCCTTTTGTTTTTTAACCCTTCGACTTCTGCAAGGGCGGTAAGCCTTTGCCGGTCAATACGTGCAAATTCGTCTAAAAGGGTCGGTTCCATCCCTCGGCGGGCTGTTTTTTCTTTTACAAGGTCGATGTTTTCACGTATAAATCGTAGCTCAAGCATGGTAATCTTTTCCAGTATATTAAAAAAATCTTTCAAGGCATCTTGTACTGACTGTGCAGTTAAGTACTGTTTATCATAGCTGATTGGCGAAATCAACCTCTGATGGCGCCGTAAAAAGTCCGATTTCCTGCGTTGCAGGTTTTTTACAGACACTACGCCTCGGAGTCTACGCTTATCGGACTTAGCCATCCGGAACTTCGAATGACCTTTTTACGAGTATGTGAACCGCTATCAAATTGCATTTTCCTTATGCTTCTGATACGTTGTCGATCATAAAATTACTTTCTTTTGCTTTTTATCTATTACCCGTTTGCCGTCAACAAGAGGCTTATCAGTTAATCCCCAATGGCTTTCCATACTTCACTTATCACCTTTTTATCAGAATTACGGAGATCTATTCGTGCCCTGGCGATTTCTCTTTTCATCTGTTCCGGGGTTATCTTTATATTGTCACCGCAGCTGCTCCATTTTGTCCAGGGTCATCTGGCGGATAAGCTCTATTTTTTTTCCGTTGCCGGGCCTTTCCTCGCCCATGTCAAGCTGGCTCTTTTCGCGGCAGTTTATGTATTGATGCCCTGGCTGATGAGTGTGTTATGGAGAGCATTGGGAAAGCCTTTTGGGGTTTCAGGCAGTGAGCTTTTCTTCTTTATCTTTTTTACCTGTCTTCTTTTTTATGTCGGGACCTTATTCTGCTATTATGTAACGTTGCCTTTTGGTATACAATTCCTTCTAGGATTCAGTTCAGAAGAATTAAAGCCTGTTATCTCAGTTGGTCGGTTCGTCAATTTCACCACAATTTTTATTTTAGCATTCGGGCTGATCTTTGAGCTGCCTATTTTTATGGTATTCATGGCAAAAGTAGGTGTTTTTTCACGCAGGTTTTATGAAAAAAACAGGCGTTACGCACTGTTGCTTATTGCGGTTCTCGCCGCCCTCTTAACTCCTACGCCTGATGTGGTAAATATGCTTTTGATGGGAGGTCCGCTCTATCTTTTATATGAGTCGGGTATCATTATTTTGATGGTATTGCGGATAAAGTAGTTTTATATGAAAGTCATACATTCTGCGAGGGCAAAGGGAACCGGGAGAGGTGTCATTGTTGTGAAATTCATTTCACGGGTGTTAGAACTGATGGTGTCGTAATGATAGAAAAATTGCAAAAACGAAGTAGAAGAAGAATTTTTACGACACCATCAGAATTCCTGCAGTTCAAATCCGTGTGCAAGGAGGAGAGCGGCGGTAACACCCATTGTTCCACTAACAGCGCAGGAAGGGCTTTTCGATTTGAGAAAAACAGCTGTCACTTTTTGAGATTGAGCTATCTTCAGCACCTGTTCCGCCCCTTTGATAAAGTGAGCGGTGAGGTCGATACCGGTTTTGGTGAGAAGACAGGCTTTGCCATTCAGTACCTGTTTGCCATCCCCTCCGAAGATATCTGCTGCTTCTCGCGGGGTTGGTAATCCACCAAGTTGTTCGGGGCAAACAGGGATCCAGGCTGCGTTTTTCAATTTGCCTATACATGTGTCGGATGGTTTTATCCGACCATCATACCGGCTGCAGAGGCCAACGAGGCAGCTGCTTACCAGGAAGATTTCTGGAGGTTTATTATCACTCATGCTATTCGAATGGAATCTATTAATTAAGTAACAATATGAAAAGAAAAGCAAAAAACAGAATGTCTCCTCGGCAGGAAGGGTGCCTGGTTAAGCTGATTTTTGCCCTTGCAGTGGCTGCTGTTTTGTGGATCATATTCTCTCCGGGCACAGGATTGCTCTCTCTGATGGGACATCGGGCAGAACTCGAACAACTGCAGGAGAAAACCGCTGAACTGGAGAAGGAAAACAGCGACCTGCAGGCAGAAATAGACCGGCTGCAAAATGATCCTGAGTATCTTGAAGAGGTTGCCAGAAAAGAGTATGGGCTGCTTAAGAAAAATGAGCGGGTTTTTGACTTTTCAAAGAGTAGCCCGACCAAAAAAGATTGAGATGCGGGGTTCCGCCGGAACCCTTGTCGCTAGCCTCAGGAAAATCCGGATTTGGCCGAACATCCTGAAAGCGCCCCTGCAGGGCTCGATGAGCCTGAATTAAGTCTGTAACTGCTTGCAGAAATTGTTTTTTTTATATCCGGACTCTTACATTTCGTGCAGACAATGTCCCCGGTTGAAGCACTGGAAGTGACCAGAACCTCAAACTGGTTTTTGCACACATTGCATTTATATTCGTAGATTGGCATTGATTATTCTCCTATATTGCTAACTATCCAAGAAGGGACGTAAAGATATCGCACTTTTTGCAGATCTCAATCTTCTCTTTTTGCGATACACCATGAGTACAGTCACATTTGGTTCCACATACAAACCAGCAGAGGTGTCCGCTTTGGAATTCCCAGGCGGGACAATCCTCCTTGCAGTCGCAGTGTTTTTTTTCCCAGCAGGGAGTAAGGCTGTTTTTTTTGCCCCGCTGATTAATCAACAGAAAATAGATCTGTCGTTCAATGTGCGCTGGGATTGTTCGCCAGCCCTGCTCATAACTGTGGATAGTCTTGAGAGACATTCCCAGGAGTTCTGCTAGCTTTTTTTGCGTTTTCCCTAGTTTTTTTCTGGCAACACTGAATTCTTCTTTAGTCAAGGGTCTGCCTCTTCATGTTCGTTATTGCTAAGGTATTTTATGAAACAATTAAATTGTGCCAATAGACTAACCATTCATTAATTGAATACCAGAAAATAATTAAAAAGGCTGTGCTTTTTCCCAAACAAAAATGAAAAAGGCCTTTTTCATTTTTTGACTTATGGTATCTTTGATGAACTCGTAAAAAGGTCATTCGAAATTCCAGATGGCTAAGTCAAAAAGTTTGATATACAGATAAGCTTAGACTTCGAGGCGTAGTGTTTTTTACAGGTNNGGCGTAGTGTTTTTCTCAGGCCCTCAACAATACATATGGTATGTTGAGGTTCTGAGAAAAACCTGCAACGAAGGAGATCGGACTTTTTACGACGCCATCATCTTTGCATAAGAAGAATTAAAAAACCACAAATAGGTGAAAAATTATGAAAACAAACGTGATGCTCAGGATCATATTCCTCCTGAGCCTAGTATCTGTCCTCTTTCTTTCAGGCTGTAAGAGCTATCTTGTTCCCGAACCGGGGGCAGTGGCCCTTGAAAATGCCAGAATTGATTTGCCGGAGGAAGGTGTCCAGAATGCACTATGGAAAGGAAAGGACCTGGAGATCAAATACTCAATTTCTCCAGGCGGCAGCGGACTGGTAATTTCGGGAACACAGACTGTTGACGACAGCGTTACCATGTCGTTTCCGGCAGTGGATAACCTCAGGGTGAAGATGACATTCCTGGATGATGTGGGCAGAGCGCTCGGGACAGCGGATATAACTCCTCGGTACTCATCCTTTAATCAGGCAGACGGCCCGTTAAGTTTTAAATCTGTTCTTGTACCGCCTCCCGGAACCAGTGCGTTTGCCTTTAGTTATTGGGGCTCATTCGTAGGAATACCCCGTGAAGTAACCGAGAGCTGGGATATTCATTATTTCCCTTTTCAATAAATGATAGACCAAGTTATCAGTGGAAGTGAATTAATAAAAAAAGTAGGATCACTTCTGGTATACCATAAATCGATCGGCATTAGCGACTATCCCCGTAATCGGCATCTTGATTCCTTTTGTGAAACCCAGATTTCACAAAAGCCCGGTACTGTAAAAGTAAAAAATGATGGTGACTTTATGGGCGGTGGAGAAATAACCGGGCAGAGAGATGGTAAAAAAGGAAGTGCAGGCAGCGAGGGGAGTCTTTCAGACATTGGAATGGAGATTGCTGCCTGCAGGGCGTGTGACCTTCATAAACAGCGCATCTATCCCGTTGCAGGCAGAGGCGTGCAGGATGTGCGGGTATTGATTGTCGGAGACTGGCTTTCCGGCGATGTTGATGGGCATCTACCCAAAGACAGGATACTGGGTGTTGAACAGGATCAGATGCTTTCCAGGATGCTTGAGGCGATACAACTTGTACCGGAGGACGTATTTATTACAAATGTAATAAAATGTGCTGTGCCTGCTTCATGTCATCCTGCAGCTGCTCATGTACATTGCTGCGTGTCTTTTCTGCGCCGTCAGATTGCACTTCTGGCCCCTGAATTAATCTGCACCATGGGAATGATTGCTGCCAAAGCAGTTCTTGGTCGATCTCAGTCGCTTTCACAGTTGCGGGGGAAATTTCATACCTACGAAACCGATGCTGGTCTGCGGGTTCCTGTGATCACCACCTACCACCCGACCTACCTGCTGCAAAATCCTGAGATGAAAAAGGCGACATGGGCTGATCTGCAATTTCTGGCGAAGAGGCTCTAACCCGAATAACTCGGAATTTTAGAATGCTTGGATAAGTGCCATGGAAGTATATTCAACAATGAAATTTTAAACGACCTTCCTGAATTTCTCGGAGTCTGCGCTTACCTGTTTTTTATTACAGAAGTTCAGGGGTAAGGCTCTAATTACCTGCAAGCCATAGGGATTCTGGAAAAGCTTTTATTTCATGGCGACAAGTCCCCGCCGCCCAAGCAGGAGGAAGAAAGTGGTGACGGATTTTTCCGCTTCCTGCAATGAGAGGCCACACTCTTCTGCAAATTTTTCGATAATTTCCCTTACATCTCTTTTTCCATCGATCATCAGCCACACTGAGCTGCCGAGGGAGTCAAGCTGCAGTTTTTTGGTCATTTTCGGTACAGAGCCCTTTTTAAAACGTTTGGCTATTTGCAGAAAGAAGGGCTTGATATTGAGGGGGTACTCTATGAGTATTTCTCCGCTTTCCGAGTGTTCCCAATCTATACCGGGGAGATGCTGGGGGATGCAGGCCAGAGACTCGGTTCTGTTCACCTGGTTTGATGGGGGCTTAGACTTGAATAATTTCATAATTATCGGAGATGGACTGACAAATTTCAGAGGGAATTGGTCTAATAGATTCAAGAACTACTGCCAGCAATCGGTTGCTTAAGGTATCATGACGGATTTTTGCCCGGACAAAGGGTCTTTTTCGTTTGAGTCTCAGGAAAACCTGGTTGCTGATCGTTGGTACTCTGTATCCTTCACAGAGAGTACCATTCTCACTAAGTTGCAGTTGTAAGTCTGGTATGTCTGCAAGACTCCCGAGAATCTCCTCAAGGGACTGGCGGCTGAGTCGGCTGTCAGCCGGAGCCAGTTTGCAGGTGTGCAGTAAAACCGGGGTTCTGCGAAAAGATATTCGAGTGAGTCCCGCCCCAAGTGAATAATCTACGAGATCAAAATTGGAGGGGAGCAGCAGTTGAAAGTCCTGGATTGACCAGAAAGTCTGCTCACTGGCCGAGCAGGGGCATGAAAGTGATTTCATGCTATTTATGAGAAGTTGAGCACCTTTTTCTTGCTGGCTGCTCAATTGGAAAAACAGCAGAGTTTGACAATTGTCACAGACACACACACCGGTATCAAAGGGAAGATCTTTCTGTTTACCGTAACAGGTGACATGGAATTTTTCTTTTAAAAAAGACCACTCCATGGGGATCTTTTTTTGATGAAGTGTACTGTACGTTTTTTTCATACGTTTGAAGATGGCTCGGGACCTGGCTGTACTTTTTTTTACCGCTTTTTGCCAGCGTATTTCCAGGATGGGGGAAAAATCCTCTTCAAAAATGAGATGGTTGCGGCCGCCAATGTGAGTCTCCCATGAACAGGGTATTGTCAGCTGGATCCCATTCCAGCCAATCTGTCTGAATGTTTTCATCTCCTAGGAGCCTGTCCGAGAATAAGCATTTTGTTCGAAATCGAGGTTTTTCAAAAAAATAAGCACAGCCATATACGTGATATCGGAGTCTGCGCTACCTGCGAGCATTATGTTTTTGAGAATAACAAAGAGTTTGGGCAAAATGCATTTTCGGACAGGCTCCTAGCGGGGGATAAGGTATGACCAGTCGGACTTCTTAAATTCTTCCCTGCGCTTTTCATCTGTCTGTTCAAAGGCTTCATCACACATTTTCATAAAACAGATTCGTTCTTCTTCAATGCGGTCGGGATAGGAGAGTTTGACGACACTGCCCATGGTTTCGTCGGGGTTTTTAGCGTTGTATTGAAGGTTCAGGCTGACCCGGTTTTTATCTTTGTCGATAAAATACCATTTCCATACATAAAGCATGCCAAAGGAATCCCCTTTCCAGGAATCGGGCTCGCCATATTTTTTCCTGTATTTTTTAAGCAAGGTTTTATAGAAAGACTTGCTTTTATCTTCATATTTCAGCCTGATTTTTAGTATTTCCCCATCATACTTACATACACCGTAGGAAATTACTCCTTTCCTGAACCCGTGTCGGTCGGTGACTACAACCTCTTTCATAAAGTTGGATTGTATGATATCCGGATAGGTGTCAATGCGACTTCCAAGGACGATTCCCCCGACCTCACGGGGGGCATTTTCAGCAAAAAGTGATGGGGAAACTAGCATCATTGCAAGGGAAAGAGTGGATATGGTTGTAATGTTCCTGATTGTTTTCATGGATTATATTTAGTGGTCCAGAACTTTTTCCTTAGGATAGCCGGCCTGTGTGTTTCCAGTACTACACACAAATATGGTCATATACAGTTACCCTGTCAAGTTCCGTGACGTTGTAGGTAGTTCGGTATGAGTCTGCTTGCAGGGATGCCTGCTATCAAGTGTGGTTGTTCCTGGGCCCTAATATGCCATATGGCCAAGAGATTTCATGATAAGGGCAAAACCCATGGCAAACATACCGCTGAGTCCCATTCCGCATGAAAAACCTGCCAGCAGAACAGGTGCATATTGTCGCCACATAGGGCCATATTTTTTTAAAAAGAAATATCTGCCTGCAAATGCTCCAAGGACCTCGAGGATAAGGCCGTGGGGGGTCGATTGACCAAGGCCGCGGACTACGCCATAGATGAGGAGAACCGGAAGACCGAAAACACTTAGCACAGCATACATGACAAGACCGAAACCGAGCCCTGAGAAAATGGTTGTTCCGTTTAACGCCTGATAGAACATCGAATTACCTTCCAGGGTGGAAGTCTGCATAAGCAGAGTATTTAAGGCCTGCAGATGCCAGAGTTCCTGGGCGAAAGGGTAGCTCGCTGACGGGATGGGAGCCAGGCGCCAGATAAACTGTGAAAATATCAGACTTGCCACCATCACTATCGGAAAAACAAGAAGTTCCGCCTTAATTATGCCTCTGATAGAGGTCCCTGTCAGCTCTATCTGTCTGAATTGAACTGTAGCCTCTCCGTAATTGTGGATGGGAATGGGGGCATACCAGATCTCAATGCCCTGGTAGCCGAAAAAACGGGCGCCGGCTATAAAACTTGCCTCACGGACAAGGGGCAGACTGACAAACTGTCCGGCAATCCCTTCCATTCTGGCAGTGATATAGGAAATAATGGGGGTGTAGATAAATCCGTAACCGAGAAAGAAGATCCAGGGGAATGAAGGCACAAGCCATACGCAAAGTCCGACATAGGCCAGGGTGGAGAAAAAGTATATGGCTATGGCTATCCAGAAATTGAAATCACCCCTTCCTTCAGGAGGATTGAAGAGATCGTGGAGAGTGCCTCTGTCACCCTTACTTGAGCGAATGGAGTGGATGACGGACCAGATACCGATAAAGCCTATGGCGAGTCCAAGGCCGATGCCAAAACTCATATAGAAATCAAAATTGTTGGCAAAAACAGTATCCACTGTAGCCATGCCGGGGTGCCATCTGTGCAGAATACCCGCCGAGTAGAGGATCGGGTTAAGGATAATAGTGATTATTAAGCCGATAAGTCCGCCGATAACAGCCCAGAACGGAAGAACCATTCCGATAAAAATCAGGCCGAGATCCAGTTGCAGTCCTGTGGCTACCGCCGGAAGAAAATCTTCGGTGTATCTTGTGGTTTCGATCCAGGGGATGGGAATGAGTCGTATCTGTTCGGTGAAGATAAGACCTGAGACAATGGGCAGAAGGACATAGATAGAGCCGAAGGCAAGACCGATTACTCCTCCGATGGAAAAGACTCTCCATTTCCAGCTTGCCTTTTTCTCCTCAGCGGATTCCGCCAGGGCCATTGTGCCAAGAGCAGCCACCGGTGCCATGGGAAATGGGAGCTTTTCTACATCGGAAGTAATTCTGTACAGAGCATAGCCGAGCCCGAAGTGATCAATACGCTGAATAATCTGTGAACCAACCAGGAGAAGGATCGGTATCAGCCAGTCTCTATGGAAAAAGCTTCTTTCCACCATGGAAAGCGAGTCTGCACCCGGTGCTACCCAGGTGGGGATGAATTCGGTCACTCCTAGCATTCGTGCTGCATCCGACTGCACCAGGTATTGATTCCAGAGCAGCCCTGAAAAAGGGGAAGCAAGTGCTGCGCCAGCCATATAGTAGAGCAGGAAAATTTCCTGTTGCTTGAGGTCGGAATGGGCGCGTTTAGCAATTTCTGCAAAAAGGATGATAGTGACCCAGCGTGCCGCAGGCCCTATCCCCTGTCCGATCACAAGTTGCAGGTACATCGAGCCCGGCATCATTAAAAAACCGATAAAAATGGCGCCAATGATGGTTTTCCAGTCGAATCCTTCTTCGAAATGGTCGGGAGGTGGGAGAAGATCCCTATATTCTTTTAGTTCCTTGTCATCATACATAGTTGGCGAAACCCCTTTCTTCTAGTTGGGCAGTACCTGATAACTTGTATCTGCAAATAGTCCGATAAGAGCCCATCCACCACCCATGAGAAAATCTCCAATGATCAGCCCGATAAAGAAGAATTGCAGTTTCCTGAAGAGGATAATCCCTCCATATCTCATACAGAGGGCGTTGCATGCCCAGCCGATGAAAAAACTTACCCAGAGAATGCGCATGGCAGAGCTGTAGGCTGTAAGGTAGCCGATAGGATGGATCGGCCACCAGTAGAGTCTGTGATAGCAGACTACAAGGAGAAGCATGACAATGGTACCGGCAATAGCGAAAATAAAAACCCAGTTTCCTGTCGCAGGTGCGGATGTGGCGAGTCTGTAGATATTTTCATATACCGAGAGTGTAGTTCTGGTAGCCCAGTCAAGTTGCAGCTCCCGGATGCCAAAGCGATAACAGAGAAGCAGCATGGCCAGAACAGAGGTTATCATGGAGACGACAATTGTGATGGCCAGACAGGAAAAGAGCATAAGGGCGGGTCGTTTGTTCTGATGCAGATGTCGTGCATGGAGGAGTGAAGGCATAAGCGATTCCCTGAGATCGACAAAGAGAACCTTCTGACTCATACCTGCAAGCATACCACTTGCACCGGCCAGCATTTTGGCGCCAAAGAGAGCAATCAACCCATCGGTTGGAGCCGCTGTGAGGGTGAAATAAGCAAGTCCTCCCTGGCAGATAATACGTGTGGCAACAAGCATTATCATGAAAAAAGCACCTGTTACAAGGACTGCCGACAAAGGGCTCATGCCCATCCATACATACCAGCCGATTATAATTACAAAACCGGCTATCGCTCCCCAGAAGGAGATACGCACATCGAACCACTCGGATCTGTCCGGCGCCGGTTTACTGAGGAAGAATGACTGTTTACATACCTCTACAAGATGGTGCCTGGCAAGCCAGAGGAGAAAGAGAAAGAATACTCCATATGCTCCAATCATCTGCATCTCTTCCGGTCTGGCGATGGTCGGGCCGAATGTCACTCCCAGTTCAGAAGCGGGGATGGAATAGCCGAACAGATCAAGGATACCGTAGAGCAGACAGCCGCCGAGGAAGAAGAACCAGAAAGAAAAAGAAATCTGCCTGGAAGTCAAAAAAGCAAAGCCGATAAAAGCCGGATAGATATATATTTTCAACTTGTGAAAACCTGTGAGCAGGCCGCTGTCTGAAAAATATGGGCCGGCAAGGATCAGAGTAGGGATCGCCGGTACCGATGGATAATAGAGGTTCAAGCCGTTTATCAGGTGGAGCAGAACCGGTATGGCGAGACCGGTCAGGAGGAAACGGTTAAGAAAGAAACTGCCCACAGTACCTTCATCTACAGCCTTGCTTAACATTTCAGGCACTTTCAACAGGGGGAAATTCATCCGTTCATTATGGATCCACTGCCTGGAGAGGATATTGATCAGCAGCAGCATAACGGTATAGCAGACCAGTACAAAAAAGCTCCATGCCAGCAAGGGTCTGATCCAGGCAACCCAGGGGATTTCAGCGAAAATCTCCAGCCACCCCATGGCCCTCCCTCCGGCGATACCATTGTAGATGAGTTCAATTGCGCCATGATCAGTGGGTATAAGCGCGGGAGGTATAAGCGGATGAAGAACCTCCTGCCAGCGATTTCCCATGGAGGCAAAATGAACAGGTGCAGTCAGGTTGATGAGAAAGGTGCGGGCAAAACCTGTATAGGCGATACCCGATCCTATGACCATCTCTATCCATATTATCAATAATTCAGACCCATTCAGCAGAAGGGAGGATTTGAAGAGTCTGGAGACGATGGTGATGCAGATTGCCAGAAGAATGAAGACAAAAAATGGTGCCAGGGGAAAATGCCCTCCGCCCAGGGGGGTCGCCTGCATGTAGATATTGTTATAGGGCGTTAACAGACAGATTCCTGCCGCAAGGAGAATGCCAATCACCCCGGCCCTCAGTCGGATAGGTAGTCGTGTTGGTTGATTAGGCGTATTCATAGTATCAGAGGACATTGGCAGACAGATCCTTTTCAGCAATAATTTTTTGAAAAGAAAGCTCTAACTGTTTATGGGTCTCGCTATCAATGGAGCGCCAGATGAGGAGCTGTTTACGGAACTCATATAGAAACGATTTGTTGATACGCTGCCATATTCCTGATTCTCCGGATAGTCTGTGCAGGGAGATTTTTATTTCAAGAAAGTTGTCCCCCTCCCTGGCCGGGCAAAACTGTACATCAACATGCTGCAGGATGCCGAAGTCGAATGGTGCAAGCCAGACCTTGGCACTGATATGGAGACATCTCAACTCTTCTGGGGAGTCAGATTCATGGATCATTTTCACTATTTCATCCACGGTGGAACAGCTGAAGAGTATCTCTACAGGTCCTGTGGAAAAAAGTCCGTGGGATATATCCTGGTGTCCCTTGAAATAGTTGTAAATAAAGGCGCCAATGGATTTATGTTCCTCATATTTCATTAAAAAAGGCAGGGTGAGCTCAATTGTATTATTTACCGGGGCAGGGAGTTTAAATGTCTGTTTGACATCGGGTATGGCTATGCGGGCCGCCACCCTGGAAGGGTAGATAACGGATATGAGAACAACTATGATGACGAGCACCATGGCGGCAACCCCGGCCATTGATGAGTAGTTTACAGTAATACCCTGCCAGATCGATGTTGTAGACAGAAGGGCCGCTGAAACCTGGGCCACCAGATAGCCAAGAACTACTGATACTACTGCCAGAGCCATCGCTTCCGCGACAAAGAGAAAACTCACATGGGAAGGTGCAAGGCCGACGGAGGTATATACGGCTATTTCACCTTTACGTTCATAGACGGAACTGATCATTGTATTCAGTACTATGAGAATAGAAATGAGCAGGGGAATTATTATATTCGGAACCCCGCTGTAGTTCATTGTGTCACTGATATTATAGAGGCGGACCCCACCTTCCTCGCCGGTAAATATGGCCAGATTGAACCTGTCTGTGAGTTGGGTGGCAATAGAAGGAATATCGGCTTCATTGTCCGGTTTCACAGCAATATTTTTCAGTTGACCGCCTGCCGCCAGTAGGGTTTTTGCCGGGATAATAGCAGTCTGGTTTGCCGGGATATGCTGATATCTGCTCTGGAAAGAGAGTATGTCATCGCCGGATTCAAGGGCATCCTGCTCCGCTTCAGTGATGTCGGAGCCAGCCTCGTCGGGAAAGATTACAGGCGTGAGAGGTTCACCGTCAAGATCCACGGCCTTATCAAATATATCTCCCTTAAAGGTACCGATAACGGTGAACGGTATCCCCCAGAGGGAGATGAGTTTATTACCCCTTTCCGTTACTCCGAGCTGTTCTGCCATCTGCTCTTCAAGAATGATGGCCTGGTTGTCTGATTCTTCAAACCATCTTCCTGAAGTGAGCAGGTCATCCAGGCCTGTTACTGCAGTTTCATTGGGGCTTAATCCGATCAATCCATGGATCTCAATTTCAGCCTTTTCCGTCCTCAGGGGTACCGTAACCGGTTTTGTTGGATCCTTGCCTCCAAGCCAGACACGAGGAGCAGGCTTGCTTATTGCCGTCATGCTGCCCACCAGAATGTCAGTTGCCTGGGGCGGAAGGCTCTGCCAGTTTACTTTCTTTAACAACAGTCCTTTGTAGGGGGCATCCGGTTTAAAGTCGAGGCGAACCTGTTTCCGGTTTGACTTGATGGTTGTAAAACTCATTATGGTAAAGGTTAAGATAATGAGTGTACTGCAGGTAAGCAGTGTCCTGATCTTCCTCCTTCTCAGATTGGAAACTCCTAGAAAAAAGGCGGCCACAAAGGCTTTCCAACGACTGATTTCCTCCGGTCGTTTATGGGTAGCCCTGCGCTGTAGAAGGATCATTTCATCTTCAAAGCGGAAGAAGATGATCAGAGTCACCATGAAAGAGAGCCCGATAATGAAAAAGGCCAGAATAACCACCATGGGGCTGTACGCCAGGTCAAAAGCGGGGTGGACATTGTAGATAATCACAATGAGCAGAACCAGAATAAGGAAAAAAGCAACAATCCGTTTATAAATATGGGAAAAATTAAACAGGAACCGCTCCATGACAAAGGCGAACGGCACAAACAGAGCGATATAGAAGAGCACACCGAAAAGGACATCTTTCTGGGTTTTCTCTATCTGTACATAGACCCTTGCCCCAAGTGCAAGGGATTCGGCAGCGGCCTCACGGCTTACAGAATATGTCAACGAGGCAAGGGCTTCGCTGCTTGTTTTCAGTGCCTTTAATCCTCGCTCTTTCAGGTCGTTGATCCTTTCATCATAGATACCGTGGGATTCCAGGTTGTCAATGCGGGGAGTGAGCAGGGTCCAGGCATCTCTGGCTGCATGGAAGAGAGTGTTGGGGATTGAAGGATACTCTTCCACGGAGTAACCGCTTCCCATGGGGTTCTGGCTGGAGCCGTTTGTAAGCAGTATCTTGTTGGTCAGTACCGTGTCCGAGAGAGTCAGCTTCAGCATGGTTCCCGGTTCTGTATAGATAGATGATATTATAGAATCTCTGGTATCTATCCGACTGTACCAGTAGTGTTGCGGTGGCGCGTCCCGTCTGCCGTCATAGAGAAAGAGTTTTGTCATATGGGCAAAACTTCGTGGCTCCAGCAGGTCGAAAATCGTGGTCTCTCTGCAGTTAAACATGATGAGATCCGTTTTCATCGACTTGCGAAGGATTTTAAGGCGGTAATTGACCTTGCCTGTCTCTTTTTTGTCAATGGCCCAGATAACTTTTCCTGTGTTCTCATCAAAGCGGTATCCTTCGATGATCAGTTTATCGAGCACATTTTTCTTATCGGCAAAGCCTTTAATTCTGAAATATCCCGACTCATCAACGATGGCATAGTATTTATTCAATCCCTGGTAGGCGAGGATGGTAGTCTGAAGGGCAGGGTAGTTGGCAAAAAGCTCACCCTGCAGAAGAAGGTTTGTACGGGCCGAAAGTGTGGCAAAACCGTCCCTGGGTAGTTTGTCGGAATGGAGTTTTGGCGCCCATATCAGCTTGTCTGTCAGTTGTTCAACAAGGCGGGCCTGATCCAGCAGGTAAGGCCAGTTAATTTTGTCAACGGTATCGGAAGGGGTACCCCAGAGAATACGGCTGTCTCCGGTTGTGACAAGACTGATCCCCAGATAACCTGCCAGTGAACTGACTTCTCCGCCAAGGTTCGGTTTATCGAGAAACCATGAATCCCAGGTTCGCATTCGGCTGGGCCTGAGACTGTTCTGGTAGTGTGCAAGAGAGTTGTCCGGTTTGTCGGTTTTTTCAAAAATGTCGGCAATTGTACTGTAGATACCTGTTCTGTTGATTGTCTGCTTCAGAGGGTACAGCCACCCCCTGTGAAAGCCGCCGACACCGTTGCCGTGACTGGAAAGATGAAGACTTATGACACCCGCAACCTCATATTCCCTGACAAGTGCCCGGAAACTGGTTGCAGATTTGAGTGCCTGGAGCTGATCTTTTGCGCCGGCACTTTTCAGTTCAATGCTCTCAATGGCAAGGGGGATTATTTCCTCCAGCAGGGCAGTTTGATCCTCGGGCAGCTGATGCAGGTCTTCTGCCCAACCCAGCCTGCGAAAGAGCAAACGCCGGTTTGCAACTTCCTTTATCAAACTGCGGGTTTCTTCCGTCTGTACCTTGAGCCGCAGCTGCATAAGATGCCGGGAGATCTGATCAACCCTGTATTTCAGGTTCTGACTGATTGCATCACCAAGGAGAGTATCTCTTTCTTTGTCTTCAGCCAGGGGGAAGTGTAACTGCTTGAGGAGCTCAAGATTTGTTCTGTTCTCCTTGATAATTTGTTGTAACCGCCGCTTATAACTGCGTAATTCTTTTGATCTGGCGTTCATGCTCCAGATGGTATCCCGCATACCGGCGAGGGTCTGGCTGTTGCCGCTGGTGGCAAGGAGCATTACTGAGCGTCCCTGGGGGTTTTGTGAGAGGGTTTTGGCAATTTCCAGCAGGGTGGCAATGGATGTGGCCGCATCGGCGCCGGGAGAATCTCCGGCAACAAATTCATTATTGTCAAAAAAAGCTTCGAGGATGACCAGTTCCTGCTTCAGCTGGGGATCGGTTCCCGGAATGAGAGTATAGATATTTCGTGCCAGGAAGTTTTCCCATACCGATGAAGACTGCAGTTCCACCTGGTCGACGAGGGGATCGTTGCCGGTTGAAAAAGATCCGAATATTTTTTTTGCATCTTTTTGGGTAATCCAGAAACATGGGAACTGGAGTGGGGATAGTTCATGCTTTTCGGTGAAAAAAATGTTGCCTGCACTGTTTTCACTTTCAAGATAGATCAGTGCCCTGGCACCAAGGGCGGCGAGCATCTGCCAGTTACGTCCTGAGTCAAAATCCATCAGGATTATCGAATCCTTGATGGATTTTCCATCAAGGCTTTGAAGATCACCTTTGCCGACGTAATACAAAGGGCCTGATATTACCCCGTCAGTTGCCTCCGGTGTAATTGCATTATAGATGAACGGTTTGAGTGAATGGGGTTTGCCGCTGATACTGAGAGTCGCTCCACGAGAGCGTCGGACAGGTAGTTCATAATAGTGAGAGTCGGTTGTAAGTCCCAACTCATGCAATCTTTGTTCTACATAATCAGCGGCTTTCTTATAACCCGGTGAACCTGTGGTTCGGCTGTCAAAGCTGCTGAGGGTTTCAATTGTTCTGTGCAGCGAGGAGGGATCAATCCCGGCCACGGATGAGACCGCCTGACCCATGAGGATCATGGTGAAAATAATGAAGCAGGTTAAGCGGCGGGCATTGGTCATGAATTTTCCTAGGCGGCTGCTTCCAACCCTCCCGTCCTAATCTCCAGCTCATCTCTATTCTGAATTTTATCTATCCGGCCATCCCGTATCCAGACAACTTGATCTGAAACATTGAGCATTTTATAATCGTGGGTTGCGGAAATAACGGTGACACCACGTTCTACACTGAGTTCTTTCAGCAGGTTGATAATATCTTCACCGGTGGTCAGGTCGAGATTGCCTGTTGGTTCATCTGCAAGAACAATTGCCGGGGTGTTGGCCAGAGCCCGCGCTACGGCTACCCTCTGTTGTTGCCCGCCGGAAAGTTCCGAGGGGCGATGGCCATGCCTGCCTGTTAAACCGACCTGCTCCAGCAGAGCCATTCCTCGTTTAGTGGCGTCATCACTGGAAACACCGGCAAAAGTCATCGGCAGAGTGATATTCTCAAGGGCTGTCATAACGGGGATAAGGTTGAAGGTTTGAAAAATATAACCAATTTTACGGCAGCGGAGCCAGGCAAGTTCGTACGCATCAAGCTGAGCGATATCCACCTCATCAATAAAAACTTTACCCGCTGTCGGTTTGTCGAGGCCGCCAATCATGTTAAACAGCGTTGATTTCCCCGACCCGGAGGGACCCATGATGGAGATGTACTTTCCTGTTTCGATCTCAAGGTCGATTCCCTTGAGAACTTCGATTACAATTTTTCCCAGGTCGAAATTTTTGGTGACCCCGCGTACACGGACAATTTGTTTACTTTCAGCCATAGCAGATGTGTGTTGTTCTATTTATTGTTCAACCCTCATGGCGTCAACCGGTCGCATTCGAGCGGCTACTATTGCCGGGTAAAAAACGCCAAGCAGGCTTAAAAAGGTTCCGATACAGAGGGTAAAAAACATGGTCGTGCTGACTTGTAGCCAGGGAACATAGGGGAGGAGAGAAAAACCGAACCTGATCAGTGCCGTTAGTAGTGCGGCGATTCCTCCAAGCAGTGCTCCTGCCAGAGCCCCGGCCAACCCCTGCATTGTCGCCTCAAGCATAAAAATGCGTACGATGAAACGATCCAGTGCTCCCAGGCATTTCAACGTTCCAATTTCCCTGAATCGTTCTGTCACTGACATAAGTTGTGCATTGATAATACCGACGATACAGACAAGAAGAGAGAGGAAAACTATCCATCGCTGTTTAGCGGAGCTGGTAATAGTTGCATCCCCAGGGGAGATATCAAAACCTGCTTTGGTAAGAGCTTGAAGATGCTCTGAACTGCCGCCGGCCAGCAACCCCTGGGCAATATCATTTCCAACCTGGGTGAAGGTGAGGAAGGAAACGGCAAGAACGAGGCTCATGGTGGTGACCATGGAACGAAAAAAACGGATGCGAATGGACTGGAAGGCCATTTGGATGGATTTTCGCCAGGGTAATGCTACAAGACGCCTCATATCGTACCTGTTTACCGATGGTTGTGAAAAACAAACAGTTCGCCTGTTTATTGTGAATCTTTCCTATCTCTGTCACTCTAGTTTTTTGAAGTTATATTGTCAACGTAACTATTTATCTGTTGTTGGTGAAATGGTGAGCAGGTTGTTGAAAAGAACGGGAGTGAGTCGTGGACTGGCTTTTATAGCGGTAAGGAGAAGGTCGAGAAAGTCAAAAGCTCGGTAATTCATTCTTTGATGATGGATCATTATCCCGCACTGACCCGATATAATACTCTTCTTAAGCTCACTGAGCAGGTTTTCAAATCCGACATGGGGTGAGATTTCTTTGCGGGTGTGCAGGTCTACACCAACCTGGAAGTCGGGGAGTTCGTCCACTGTTTCCGGCTTTGCTCCACGACTCCTTGAGAGGGCCGAGAAGTTGAGCTCCACAAGAGACTCTATGGTTGCAGCACTGCACCTGTTCCATGGCGGGGTAAAGTAGAGTTGAAACTCTTCATCCATGATATTTTTCAGTCGTCTTTTGCCATTGCGGAGGCTGTTCTTGATCTCCTTCCGGGTGCGGGAAGGGCCAAATTCCTGTTTTTTCCCGTCTCTTTCAAAATTGCGATGGATTCTGCCATGCTGATGCCAGCACCACTGTGTACTACCGGTTCCAGTCAACTGCTTCAGTTCTCTAAATCGTTTGTCTGTAATCCACGAGGGGACTGCAGCTAAACAAAGAGGCATCCGATGTTTTATAAAGCAGTCAATAAGGAGCTGAAAATTGCGGGAGGGTATGCCTATATCGTCGGCCCGGAAAAACAGTGCTGAAGATCCGTCTGTCTGGTTACATGCCCTGTCTATTGTTCTCGCTATCCTTCCATATGCATCTTTATGACGGATCGAATATATTGATGAGCAGGGTTTCATTTTTGGGTTTACTCTTTCTGCCAGCTGTT
>DEIL01000128.1 GCA_002352445.1 Desulfobulbaceae bacterium UBA2775 | reverse complement strand
TCAGCCTCCATATCAATCTCGATATAATGCTCATTGTAAGCTGGCAATACATCGCCAACATCTTTTAGCTTCAAGAACACTGTGTAAGGCAAGACATAACGGCAAATACCTTTAGGACCAAAACCTGGCCGCTTTTTGGTTCTTTGCGTAATGTTTTTGCCTTTGGCGGTGCGATGGTTATCACCTGACTTTTCTACAAATACATCTTGCAGAATGCCATGCTCTCGCATGAAAGCCATTGACGCAGATCCTAAAGAACCATTGTCACTATACTGAAAACCATCCTCGATCATCCGCGATGGCATTATTCGCCATAACAGGTAGAACAAGTCACTGGCATAGCCACCCATAAGCGTACCGGTTAGCAACAAGACTTTTTTTGCCTTGTTCGCCAGCACACCCATCGCCTGACCTTGAGCCGAACCTTCGTTCTTGTACTCATGACCTTCATCGACTATCAGAAGATCAAAAAAGCCATCAGGTAGATAGCGTTTAATGAACTCTGTGGGTTGATAGCCTCCTTGACCGAAACCAAACTCAGCACGAGGCAAGGTGCGTTCCATACGTGTAGCCTGACGATCTGAAAATACCAAACCACCATCTTCATCCATAAGGTTTACAAACTCATAGATATTGTCAGCAAGCATATTAGATAGCATGTCCTCGCCAAAGGCTGTAAGCAGCTTGTCAGCCGTTTTAGGACCAATGGTTGGTAACTTGCACACAGCTTCTTTGACAAGCTCCCTGTGGCTTTTTTGTTTAGCAGCACGAGGACGCATTAATGTCCAAAGCGGTGCGTCACAGTCTTTGCATTGGTGTTGCTTATTTTGCAATGATTCAAGCAATCTTGCTGGAACTGGATTGTCATTCTCATCACGATGTAAACTACCGCAATCAGGGCAAGCCAGAAGCTTCTGAGTTTTGGCTTCATCCTGTCGGTTACGAAAGTGTTGCTGAACAACTGCAAAAGCAGGTCTCCAGTGATAACCCATTCGCATCCTAACGCGACCAATAATGAAAAATTCAGGGTGATCTATTTTCGTTTGACCGCCTTGTATTATTTCTCTTAGTTTGAGAAGTTTAAGCAATGTATCAGGGCCATTCAGAATCCATACCGTTGCATCAGGTATAGTCTCCAGAATTTCCCGCTTCCACTTATAAACTAGATGCGGAGGGCATATCACCATCGAGCGTTGATAGCCTTCCTGATAAGCCACAGCAGCGGTAGAAATTGCCATCATGGTCTTGCCCGTTCCCATCTCGGCATTGAGAACAGCAGCTTTCTCACCATGATCAAACAACAGGCTGGAAATTGCGTGTACTGCATTTCTTTGAGAATCAAAAGGTGTTCGCAACAAGCCATCCATTGCAAGGTCACGGTAAGGGTGTGTATTTCCTACCTGAAAAACAGGTGGGTTTTGTTGGTTGACAGCATCAACCAGTGAGTCACCAAAATCAGTAACAAAGTCGGTGAGTTTAATCGTGTTTTGATCAGTTTGATCCTGATCATCTTCGATTGTTGTTGAAGTCAGAGCAGGTGTTGTCTCCTCTGCTACTTTTGTTGAATGTGAGTCTAAAACGGCACTCATAATAAATCTCCTTGATATATTAGTAAAAATTCAAGGGAATACTCCCAGAGGGAAGTGTTCCCTCATGGGTTGTAAAATATTAAAAAAGTCGGTTAGGCTGCTTCTTCTAAGGCATCCCTGACAACAATGGTGTACCACTCATTACCCATAGGTGAATCGTGGTGAAAGTTTTGTATCCTGATCTCCTTAAACGGATGTGACTCATCAATATAAATATGAAAAGTACAATCAGTTTGTGGCAGGATCGCAGATAAAAATGCCTGTGCAGTGTCTGCTTCAAAGTCCTTGTATCCCGACGTATTACGCCAGCCAAAGTTTTCAACTTCACCGTGCCAATAACCTTCAGGGTTAATCTCATTGAGCTTTTCTGTTAAGGCAAACAACAGACCATTCCACTCATCATCAAGCAGGAATTGATCCTCACTTGCCATTGTCCAGCCTTGTTCTTCATGCTCGGCTTCACCCGTTCCAACCAGGTGCTTTGCTTGAGCTTCAAGAATTGTAGCGGTATCCCAGCTAATATAAGGTTTGTCTTTGTTGTTCATGGTATTTCTCCTTTGAATAAAGTGGAGAAACACCAACCCAGACAGGAAAGTGAATCCCCGTTGGGTTAGTAAATCTAAGTTGATTATAAATAGCCTTTTTCAGCAAAAGATGTATGTAAACTTTCATCTGGGCCAACAATAATGTGATCCAATACACGAATATCCACCACTGCTAATACTTCTTTAAGCTTGGTAGTAATTCGTTTATCAGATTCACTGGCAGTTACAGCACCAGAAGGATGGTTATGCCCAAGAATCAACGCAGCTGCGTTGTAGTCCAAGGCTTTTTGAACAACCACCCGTGGATGTACAGAAGAACTATCAATTGTTCCGTGAAATAATTCTTCAACTCGGATAACGCGGTGCTTATTGTCAAGAAACAGGGCAATAAAG
>DEIL01000099.1 GCA_002352445.1 Desulfobulbaceae bacterium UBA2775 | reverse complement strand
CCTCGGTTTTCGACGCTTCGAAGTGGGAGTGACGCCCCTGTCCAGTTATATGGAATATATGCTTGATGAGGTGGATATACAAAATTTGTCATCAGAAGATACCCTGCGCGCCGCTCAACAGCGGTTATGTGACACAGACAGCATAGAATCCAATGCTAAAAAACTTCGAAACATAAAGAGTGTGCGCAGCAGGGTGAGTCTACTGCGGTTTGTTCTGCGACGTCTTCTTATCGAGCCTCTTTACAAAGCTGCAGGAGTGCGGATGCCACTGGCGAATTCGGACATGATAGAGGCGTCGAAAGAACTGCTGCCTACACAGCGTCCACTAGGTGAATTTGCACCTTATCTCGGAGAAGCACTTATCGAGTTACGACATGATGTGGATCTGCTGCTGAATGTGGGACCGAATGGATGCATGGTCTCTTCTATGGGGGCAGTGCTGACACCAAGTATCATGCAGGCAGAAGGTATAAAAACCGGACGGATTCAAAATCTTTTCTCAGCAGAAGGCGACGTTGATCAGGAGTTGTTGACCATGGCCGTATTGAAGGCGACGGGTCCTGGGTGCTACTACAATGTGAAAACGGACGTCAGTAGCGAGTAACTGGTCCAGACTGTGGAAGGAAGGCTACCTGCTACAAAGGCGGGGAAGCAGGCTATTGGATGGGGAGCAACAATTATTGGAAAATGGGGAAAATCGGTCTGAAATAAATCTTCCCGTATGGCAGCAGAGAGGGGTTAATTCACAATGACTCAAAAAGAGCATCAGTAATGACAATAGACCATAAAAAACTTGCGGTCATTCATATTGTCAAGCAGGAATTGGGCCTGTCCGATGATGAGTACCGGGATATCCTGGAGCGGGAAACAGGTGTACGTTCAGCAAAAGATCTGGACGAGAAAGGGTTCAGGCGACTCATGCGGACTTTTACGGCAAGCAAACACTACCGCTTGAACAAATCTGGTCTAACCTTTCGACAGAAGCTGTTCATCAAGAACCTGATTAACGATCTCGGTTGGGATCTGCAACATTTTAAAAATTTTCTGAATAAATATTATAAAAAAACAGAGGTCGACAAGCTGACAAAGAGGGAGGCAAGCAAGGTAATTGAATCATTGAAAAACATATTCAAGCATAATCAGTCCAGCCACCCTTAATCCTGATCTATTTTTAAACTATACATAGTTTAAGAAAATATCCTGGATGTTCCAGTCCTCTGATCACCCATGAAATCAGGAAGTCTATGCATACCGAATATAACTCCCGGATCGTACAATCTGCGGGACATGAACAAGATTTGCTGCAACTCATCAGGCAACTTATGGATGAACTGCATCCAGGCATCCGAGTCTCACAACCTATTTCTCTGGATAGCTCCCTGGAACGCGACCTGGGCCTTGACAGCCTGGCCAGGGTAGAGCTTCTCGCCCGTCTTGAGCAGAATTTTGACCTAACTCTGTCCGAACATGTGCTGGCAAAGGCAGAGAGCCCTAGAGACCTACTGCGATATATTGGCATATCGGGTAAGGGACAACCTGCTGCCCGGGTTATGCAAATCGCCCCAACCGAGGCCTCGGATGACACTGATTTGGAGCCTTATGGGGCTGATACGCTTCTGACAGTGCTTGAAAGTCATGTCCTGTCCCATCCGGATCGGATTCATATCATT
Organism: Desulfobulbaceae bacterium UBA2775; assembly: GCA_002352445.1. GTDB lineage: Bacteria > Desulfobacterota > Desulfobulbia > Desulfobulbales > Desulfocapsaceae > Desulfomarina. The sequence goes on along the minus strand of DEIL01000099.1, from coordinate 3,569 downwards.
CTTGAATGTCACAACGAAGAAGCCACACAGCTCACCTACCAGGATTTGAAAGAGGGTGCTTTGGAGTTGGCTGCCGGACTGCAGCGTCATAGCCTTGAACCAGGCGATACTGTTGCCATCATGCTGCCAACCGGGCAAGATTATTTCTTCAGTTTTTTCGCCGTTCTGCTTGCTGGCGGTATTCCAGTGCCCCTCTATCCCCCGGCACGACCTACCCAGATAGAAGAACACCTCAAAAGGCATCGGGGAATTTTACGCAACGCCGGGGCAAAGATATTGATTACCATGCCAGAGGTCAAAGCCATTGGCAGACTGCTGAAGGCCCAAGTGGAAACCCTTGAACTGGTTGACACGGTGGATGCATTTTTGGGGCAAACAAAGGAGTTTACGCCCATATTCGTACGCGCTGGCAATGTGGCTTTTATCCAGTATACCTCGGGATCCACCGGTGATCCCAAGGGTGTGGTTCTCACCCATGCCAACCTGCTGGCCAACATCCGGGCCATGGGCCAGGCAACTGATGTCACAGCAACTGATGTCTTTGTCAGTTGGCTGCCACTCTATCATGATATGGGGCTGATAGGGGCCTGGCTGGGCAGCCTCTATTATGGCTATCGTCTGGTCATCATGCAGCCGCTCTCCTTTCTCGCCCGACCGGAGCGCTGGCTCTGGGCAATACACAATTATCACGGCACCATGTCGGCTTCTCCCAATTTCGGCTATGAATTCTGCTACCGACGACTTGACGACGAGGTACTTAAGGGGCTTGACCTCAGTTCCTGGCGCCTGGCCTTCAATGGTGCGGAGCCGGTCAGCCCTGAGACAATCGTCAACTTTGAAAAACGTTTTGTTCCTTACGGATTTCACCCTGAAGCCACCTCCCCGGTCTATGGCCTTGCCGAGTCGGCTGTCGGCCTTGCCTTTCCACCACTCGGACGGGGACCAGTCATCGACCGGCTCAAGCGCGGCCCTCTCATCGAATCCGGTCAGGCAGTGGTGGCAGCAGAAGACGACATTACTGCGTTGAGATTCGTTGCCTGCGGTCGTCCATTGATCGGCCACCAGATAAGGATCGTTGATGAAAGTGGCCGAGAGCTTCCTGACCGACACCAGGGTGAGTTACAATTCAAGGGACCCTCGGTTACCAGCGGTTACTTTCGAAATCCGGGAAAAAATCGCAGTCTTTTTCGTGGAGAATGGTTGGATTCCGGTGACCTTGCCTACATTGCCGAGGGTGATATCTTTATCACCAGCCGAATCAAAGACATTATCATCCGTGGCGGCAGGAATGTATATCCCCATGAACTGGAAGAGGCAGTGGGTAATATACCGGGCATCCGCAAAGGCTGCATTGCAGTGTTTGCCAGTCAGGACCGGAATTCCGGTACTGAACGACTGATTGTGCTGGCGGAGTCAAGGGAAAAGGATACGGAAATTAAGGAAAAGCTGCACCAGCAGATCATCAACAGGGCAGTCGACCTGTTGGGCATGCCGCCGGACGAGGTGCTAATCGCTCCGCCAGGCACCGTGTTAAAAACTTCAAGCGGCAAGATAAGAAGGGCTGCAAGCCGGGAACTCTATGAAAAAGGGGATGTCGGTAAGGCAAAACGCGCCCTGTGGCTGCAACTTGTCCGTCTATCTCTTGCTGGAATCCTGCCGCAGAGCCGGAGGCTTTTACGGAGGGTAAGCTCTTTTCTCTATGCCTCATATTGCTGGCTGCTGTTTGGCCTCATTGGAATGCCACTCTGGTTGCTGGTTGCCCTTCTGCCTGGTGTCAAGTTGCGGTGGAAAATGGTTCGCAGGGCACTTAAGCTGCTCACCTTGTTGTCAGGTACAAGAATAAATATCCATGGCCTGGAGAATATTGATGACGATCAACCGATGATCTTAGTATCCAATCATGCGAGCTATTTGGACAGTCTCGTTCTTGTGGCTGCCTTGCCCATTAGCTATAACTTTGTGGCCAAGGCAGAACTGGCCGGACAATTTTTTGCACGGGTGATGCTCTCTCGGCTGGATGTTTTTTTTATTGAGCGGTTTGATGTTGAAAAAGGATTGGAAGATGCACGAAAAATTGGCCAACTTGCATCGTCAGGTAAACGACCATTGTTCTTTGCTGAAGGCACGTTACAGCGCATGACGGGCCTGCTTCCTTTTCAAATGGGTGCCTTTGTCACGGCGGCCCATGCCGAAATACCTGTGCTGCCGCTGACGATCCGCGGTACCAGAAATAAACTCCGGGGTGGCTCCTGGTTTCCCCGGAAAGGCGGAATTGGCGTTATCATTTCCAGACCAGTTACACCAAAGGGCAACGATTGGGACGCTGCTGTCAAACTGCGCGATGCAGTGCGTTCTGAAATACTGCACCACTGCGGTGAACCTGATTTGTCCTCAGCCTACACCTCGTTTTCACAGATGGAGATTGAACGACCCAATACGGCGAGGAGGGAAAAGTGATGAAAAATGATTCAGTCCCTATCAAAAATTTGAATAATATTTCAGCTGCCGAGGCTGGAACTCTCCACGGTCTCCTTCAATGCCGAATAGAACGGACGCCGGATCTTCCCGCTTACCAGCAATATGACAGGGAAAAAATAATACACGCCACAAAAATGTTGATAACCTTATGATCAATAAGTCGACTAAAAAATAGAGGAGGGGGTTATGACTATTGGAGAATTTTGTAGCAGGAATGTGGTTGTAGTAGAAAAAGATGCGGGTATCGTTGAACTGGCCAACTCATGCGCAAGCAGCATGTAGGCGATGTAGTAGTGGTTACAAAACATGTTGATCGCATGGTTCCGGTAGGAATTATCACTGATCGGGACATCGTTGTGGAACTCATTGCCGAAGAAGTGGATCTCGAATCAGTAAGTGCAGGTGATGTGATGAGTACCGAGTTGATAACCGCAAAACAAACAGAAGGTATCTGGGACACCTTACAGCTCATGCGTAGTCAGGGTATCCGTCGTCTACCAGTGGTGAATGAGGAGGATTTTCTGGAAGGGATTCTCACCATTGATGACCTCATAGAACTACTGGCAGACGAACTGGCTATTCTTGCAAAGATATCCGGACATGGCCAGAAGTTTGAGGAAGAAAACCTGGAATAACCTGACCGACCATGCAGAGGCAACGGACAATTAAAGGGTAATTTTAGTATTTTATTTTTCGTTAGCTATGAAACGATCATTTTTGTGTACACACTCATCAACCCGTCCCTTCTTTCGTGAAGGAAAAAAGACGAGAAATTTCTCCTTTCTTGACGCAATACATGGCTATATATATGGTCGGTTGATCTATCTGGATATAAGTATTGGTACCGGAGAGCACCCACTGGCAAAGTTGCTTTACCCTGCTGTTGGAGTCTTCAACCGTCTGGGGAAAATTGTTCAGAAAGAGAAGAAAACAACTTTTGCCGACACATATCATGACAAGGTTGTGACCCTGGGTGGGGTCAGACAACTGGTAACAGTAAACATACCGGTGCGGATTCTCGATCTGGAGCAGGTCATTCCCTATACCAGGGCAAGGGATATTATCCCCTACAATCCCGACCATATTGTCGT
>DEIL01000252.1 GCA_002352445.1 Desulfobulbaceae bacterium UBA2775 | reverse complement strand
CCACCTGTCAGTCGCGCCATTTCACGAAATCCATTTTCAGCCGCGATATCATGTCCCTCCTGAAAGAAAAAACAACGTACCCCTTTCAAACCTAGTTCACCCGCTTTCTGACAAAGTAAATCAATATTTTCCTCAAGCGCATCACTGATAAAAACCAGTGCCGAGACCTTTTCTTTCGTTGTTTCACGATAGGCGTGATTGAGGATTTTTCCAATCTGGGTTTGTCCTCCCTGGCATTGGATATCGAGCATCAAATTATGTAGTGCGGCAGCATTAATGACCCACTTTGAGGCACGACATTCATCAAAACCTCGAAAATACACCAGTTGAACCGATAGACCACCTGCCTTTCCAACTGCATCGAACATTGAAGACTGAATGTTCATAGCCCTGTCCCAGGTTGGTTGCCGACTATTGGTTGCATCCAATGCAAAAATCAGTCTTCCATTCTGGGCGACACTTGCCTCACCAACAGCCTTGAGAAAAGAAGCAATATCTTTTGAAGATGATTTTTCTTGGAGCGTTTTGTCATCTTTTTCAGTGGAAGTAACGTCTTTGTCTTTCATACCGTATTCCATTTGATAATGAATGAGGTGATGCTTGTAAACAATCATATACAGAGAAATCTGTTAGAAATAGGACAACTGCGTAAAGTTAAATATCGCTTTCTACTCTTTCAAGTTTATGACTTGAAATTGGCATTCCATAACTTCACAGTAGAAACTATGATAGAAGAGGAGATCTTTTCTTCATTTCACTAACTCATTGTATGGTTCTATTGTAACCGTGAAATTTTATCATTTCGGTCACTTAATTTTTTTCAAAGTCCCTGAAGAATACCCCTATGTTGCTGCTGAAAGCCTTTGCCACGCAGCAACAATCAACAGCTACTTAGATTATTTTACTGTGCCATCTCTCTCCATGCTAGAGATTTCAGGATAGGTTAGCTGTAGCAACATAGACTTGTGGTGCAAAGTTAATCACGAAGGCTTGCGCAACAAGTCTTTTAGATTAGCGAAAGGAGAGTGCGTGGTAGTGGGCCCATCTTCTTTATCAGGATTTTCTGTCGCCAACCATTCGGCATCGAGTGAGCGGGAATGCTCGTTATCGTGGCAGTAGAGACACAACAGCTCCCAATTACTACCATCAGGTGGATTGTTCTTATAATTATGATCTTTGTGGTGGACCGTTAACTCTCGAAGATTTTTCCCTGTAAAATCACGACCACAGCTTGCACAAACCCAAGGGAAAATTTTTAATGCCTGTTCTCGATACTCTACCTTTTTCATATTCTTCTCCTCGATGCTAAAGTAATAATAGATTGCGAAAAAATTCTAGGAAAGCCTTTAGCTGGCCATGACGAATAATACAGTTATTGCGAGAATCGAGTCAAGACACAGAGTTGATCAAGAAAGTTGCTAAAGAAGGTGTCGTGTACAAGATCCTAGAAACAGGTGCCAGACCAACCTTTTGGATCATCAAAGTACAATGACCAGGCGATTATTGCTGGTGGTATTTAAACCGAGGCCGGTTCACCTCATTATCGCCTATTTTTCGTATTTGAAAATAATGCGCATTTGTCTTTTGGGAATATCTGGCAGTGGTACCTCGGAGAAAACTGTAGGTTCATTGCCTGCCAAAGTTTAGGTAGCATGACTATCAATGTATAGTTATTGCAGGTAAAAAGCAGCACCGCGTAATCTACGCTCTTCTTCATGCTATTCTCAACATAATCACTGCCAAAATGAAAAATCCAGACAGAAAAACAGTATCACAGCTTGAAGAGTTGCCAAGTATCGGGAAGGCTATAGCCGGTGACCTTCGGCTAATCGGTATCCGGCAACCACAAGATTCTGGCTGCTTTCTTTACCCTTACGTTTTGGGGTAAAAGCAATTGAGCCATTTTCAAAGAACTGCTTCTGCCAACGATAAAAAACCTTCGGAGAGAGACCGTGCTGGTTGCATAAATCCGACATCGGCACTTTATCCACTAGGTGCCGTTTAGGATGGATGCTCTTTCGTCAGGACTGTATCTCTTTTGTCTCTTTACCATGAAATTTTCCTCCGTTCGACTAGACTAACTCAAATGGTTGAAAATTCCAATTCACTCTGAACCATTACAATTGAGGTGGGCTTAATACTATGACTTACTCTACTACAGACAACACCCCTTCTATGGCCGCTGGCCTATTCGTGTGGGGTTTCGGTGCGTTTTTTTACCTTCTCGGTTTTTTCCATCGAGTTGCTCCAGCGGTGATCACAGGCGAGTTGATGCAGGAATTTCAGATTAGTGCGGCTGCCCTTGGAAATCTTTCAGCATTTTATTTTTACAGCTATGTGGCTATGCAAATCCCTACCGGAATCCTTGCGGACAGATGGGGACCGCGACGACTTCTCACTCTGGGAACACTGGTGGCTGCCATAGGTACTGTAATGTTTGCATTGGCCCCGGGCATTGCTTGGGCTTCTGTAGGGCGATTGCTTATCGGCGGCTCAGTTGCCGTTGCCTTTGTCTGTCTGCTGAAATTGGCGGCAAGCTGGTTTCCACCCCAGCGCTTTGCTCTGGTATCCGGACTTGCACTATTTTGCGGAATTATTGGAGCTGTTTTTGCCGGTACTCCTTTACGCATACTTGTTGATCTTTTCGGATGGAGAGACATTGTCCTTTTCTCCGCCGTTATCACCGTTATTGTCGGTGCAGGAACCTGGTTGTTTGTCAGGGATTATCCTCATGAGAAAGGCTTCCTGGATTTTACGACCATCTCTTCCACTGCTGTAGGAGAAAACAGCTCAGGAGTCATCGCTGATGTCTTTCATGTCTTCACCTATCGCAATATAGTGCTTCTTTTCCTCATTCCCGGCGGTATTGTCGGTTGTGTTCTCACTTTTTCAGGCTTGTGGGGAGTACCCTACCTGACGACCCTGCGTGGGGTTTCACCGGCCGGTGCTGCTACATTGACTTCTGCACTGCTGGTAGCCTGGGCAATTGGGGGTCCATTTTTCGGATGGTTGTCCGACAGGTTGGGAAATCGTAAGATCGTCTATCTTGTGGGCTGCGGAATTTCGGTTGCCGGGTGGGGAACTATTGTTTTGGTGAGAGATATCTCCCTAATACAGCTGATTCCAGTTTTATTGATAACAGGTTTTTCTTCGGGCTGTATGATCATCAGCTTTGCATTCGCCAAAGAGTCGGTGCCAGGCCATCTGGCGGGAACGGTCTCCGGTGTCATCAATATGGGTGTCATGATGGGACCAATGATACTGCAGCCAGCTGTGGGATTGGTTCTGGATCGAATGTGGACGGGTGATTCACAATTAGGGGTCAGGGTTTATAGTGTTGCCGCATATCGCAGCGGCTTTGGATTAATGCTGGCATGGATTGTTGTTTCCTTACTTTTACTCCTGTTCACTCGGGAAACAGGTTGTCAACAGATAGTTGAGTGAATACTGACGAAACATTATTAAAATGTAA
>DEIL01000171.1:5153-6440 GCA_002352445.1 Desulfobulbaceae bacterium UBA2775 | reverse complement strand
CCTGCAGCCAAGATCATCGCTTGCATAATACCTTTACCCGAATAAATCGGAACTTTTAAAATGCCTGGATAATTGCCATGGAAGTATGATGAACTCGTAAAAAGGTCACTCGAAGTCTACGCTTATCGGAAGTTCCAGATGGCTAAGTCAAAAAGTTTGATATACAGCTAAGCGTAGACTCCGGGGCGTAGTGTTTTTCTCAGGCCCTCAACAATACATATGGTATGTTGAGGTTTTGAGAAAAACCTGCAACGAAGGAGATCGGACTTTTTACGACGCCATCAAGTATATTCAACGATATAATCGTTAATTAATCTTCTTGAATTTCTTGTTTTTTATTACAGGAGTTCTGGAATAAGGCACCAATAATCCACCTACATCTGAAGAGATCCATCTTCAAGCTCGGTAACACCAACAACTATTATACCTGCTTTATTTGCCTCTTTAATCATCTCTTCTTTGTCAAACAGAATGGACTGACCCGCCTCTACAGCAAGTGCTGCGCCTTTAACGCTTTTCAAAGTCTTAAGAGTCGTAAGCCCGGTTGCCGGGAGGTCAAAGCGAAAATCCTGCCCCGGTTTCTTGACTTTAACAACTACAGCTTTTTCTTTAGCAAGTTTACCCCCCCGTAAAATAGCAGCGTCGGTTCCTTCAATTGCTTCAACAGCTACCACAGAACAGTTTCTCACCACCACACACTGGCCGATGTCAAGACGACCTATCGCTCTTGCATTCTTCCATCCGAATTCAATATCCTTTATCTGCTTCTTGTTCGGTTTTGTCTTAGTCAGGACACCGGCCGGAAAAAGAAGATGCTGCAGATAGAGTGTGGACTCAAGAACCTTTATTCCCTCTTCATCAAGGGTGCTGGCAATAGCTCTTAAAATGGCATCATCCTGTTTTGTATCGATCTTATTCCAAAGTGAAAGCCCCTTGAGATCAGGAAGCAGATCTCGAAATATCTGGGTCTTTGTAATAGGACCTATAAAAACAGTTTCGCTGACACCCTCCTTTTTAAAAAAACTGATAACCCGGCCCAGTTGCCCGAGCTTAACCCAACAGACAGAGTCGGCAGTCTGGGCTACCTTCTCATCCGTTTCACCCTTATGGGCTACAACTACCACATGTCTGCCGGCCTTATGAGCCGCTTCAATAAAAAGAAGCGGAAACTGTCCCCCGCCGGCGATAATCCCGATTTTATCTAAAGCCACGTACATTCCTTTCTTAAACAAAAGTCAATCAAAGTTCATTTATTTTGGTAAACTCGGATTCAAAAGAGTTCATCAG
>DEIL01000171.1:1115-5105 GCA_002352445.1 Desulfobulbaceae bacterium UBA2775 | reverse complement strand
GTGCTGGTGAACTCTTAAATTTCAGTAAGTCAATCCATTACAGTCTGCTTCACTACACCTCGCGTAGACTCTTCAAAGAATTTGACAAGCTTACCGACTTCCGGACAACCTACTTCCTCATTCTTCTTTTTAGCAATTTCAATTGCATCTTTCATAAGTAAACTCGGTGACCTGAAAATAATCTTGAAGGCTTTATCAAGGTTTCTAATTGTCTCACGACTGAACCCGTTTCTCCTCAGTCCGATCTTATTAATTCCTGAAATCCGTGTACGATTACGGGTGCCGGCAAGAATGATATAGGGAGGAACATCCATGCTGATACCTGAAACTCCTCCAATATAGCTATACATACCAATACGGCAAAACTGATGGATGGCAACAAGGCCGCCAATGGATGCCCTGTCACCGACCTCAACGTGGCCGGCAAGGGTCGCAACATTTGCCAGAATGACATGGTTGCCGATTATACAATCATGGGCAATATGGATATAGGCCATCAGCAGATTATGATCCCCGATAACGGTTTTCATATTTCCTTCTACAGTTCCTCTATGTATGGAGGCATATTCACGAATCCGGTTATCCGACCCGATAATAAGCTCTGTTGGCTCGCCCTTATAGCTGAGATCCTGTGGAGCACCACCAACAACGGCAAAAGAACCAATCAAATTTCTCTCCCCGATGGTGGTTGGCCCTGAAATAACTGCATGGGGTTCGACCTTCGTATCAGCCCCTATTCGAACTCCCGCTTCAATAACTGCATATGGGCCAACTATTACAGAAGAATCTAGTTCGGCTTTGGCATCAATAACTGCTGTTGGATGAATTGACATTTTCAACTTCCATTTCAGTGCCTTACTCCATAAAAGCTGTCATAAAAAAACGCGCAATCAGGAGAGGCTTTTAAAATCATAACCATATACTGCCACCAGAGAATGGACACAGAGAAACCTTCGGTGGCGGTTATCCAAGCATTCTAAAACGTTCCGGTAGATTCGGGTGACTGCTTTTTATATTTTTTTGTTCTCAAGCAGCTTTAAAAATCGGTTCCGCACTTCTTTCGCCCCTTATGAAAAAGTGGCCATAAGTTCAGCTTCAGCCACAAGTTTCTCATCAACAAAAGCTTTTGCACTCATCATCAGTATCGAGCGCTTCTCTTTAATAATTTTCAGGTTGAGTATAAGCTGATCACCAGGAACAACAGGTTTACGAAAACGGGCCTTATCAATACCGGCAAAAAAGAGCAGTTTGTTTCCAATTGAACCAGGGTTAGCATAATAGGCCATAATTCCTCCTACCTGGGCCATACCTTCCAAAATAAGTACTCCCGGCATTACAGGTCTTTCGGGAAAATGCCCCTGAAAAAAAGGCTCATTAATGGTAACATTCTTTAGACCGGTGATTTCCTTTCCCGGGTCCAGCGAAATTATCCTGTCCACCATAACAAAAGGATACCTGTGTGGAAGAGTATTCAGGATCTCCACTATATCAATATTTTCCGGTATAATAACTTCTGACATCGCTGCTCTCCTTCCACACTAGTTAGATTTTCGCTTAGAAGATTCTTCCCCGGCAATGGACTCAAGCAGGGAGATTGCTTTACTGTTTTTCCTCACATCTTTCTGTAGTTCCGGTAATTTTGCGAAAACAGCAATGGCTTTTGCCCATTGGCGTATAGGTATTGCAGGAGCACCGCCAAGAACAGTTCCTTTAGGGTGATCTTTATGGGGTGCACCCCGAGCGGCGACCATAACCTGATCTCCCAGTACAATGTGTCCGCTTGTCGCCGACTGACCACCCATAACTACATTTCTTCCCAAAGTAGTTGAGCCTGCCAGTCCAACCTGAGCGACAATCAGACTATTTTCCCCAATGATGACATTATGGGCCACCTGTACCAGATTATCTATTTTGGTTCCTGATTTAATCCAGGTTGTACCATAAGCAGCCCTGTCAATAGCGCAATTTGCACCAATTTCGACATCGTCGTCAATCTGCACAATTCCAACCTGCGGCCGCTTTATATGTTCACCAAGCTCATTGGCAGAATAACCATATCCATCACTGCCGACCACCGTACCCGAGTGAATAATTACCCGCTTGCCGATAGTACACCTGTGACCAACAGTCACATTTGCCCTGATCGTAGAATCATCACCAACAGAAACATCATCACCGATGACAACACCTGATTCAATGGCAACCCTCTCGCCAACTGTCACACGATCACCAAGGACAGCCATAGGTCCTATGGAAATTTCTTTTCCCAGGCTGCAACCGTCACCGACATGGGCTCTAGGATGAACTCCACTATTATTAAACGGCTCCTCCATGAGGTGGCTGTGAATTATTGCAACGGCCAGATAGGGATCCTTCACCCGGATAAGAGGTTTATCTCCATGACCTTTCACCACCGTAGGTACAATAAACGCAGCGCCATCACTTGCTGCAAGGAGTCCCTCATCTTTTGGCTTGACAAGAAAAGAAATCTCTCCCGACCCGGCACTGTCCAAAGGAGCAAACCCCTGTATCATCACCCCGCCGTCTCCTTCAACCTGACCATTAACCATAGTGGCAAGATAATCAACCGACTCCATTTTTTCTGTCATAATGTTTTGTTTTGTTTATATGAAAGTCCTGTACTATTCAGGATAAAAGGGATTCGGAGGAGTGTTGACACAACAGGTAAGCGAGCCTGCAAGACTCCGATCCACAGCCTGCGAGGACGTTTGGCAATACTCCTTCGAATCCCGGTTACATCACTTTCCTGTTTCGTTGTGAAATTCATTTCATGGGTGTTAGACGATGAAAGCATATCCAAAATTAATATCAGGATCCGCAATAATTAGTGATAAAGAAAATACTTCTCTCTATTTCTATTAAAATCCTGCAGCTCTTCCTGCCATCCGGCCTCAATCCTGCTCAACGAGACATCAGCTTCCAGCTGAGTTCTGAGCTCTTTGTCTCCGAGGATAAGATCCATGGGTAGCCGTTCAAATTCATATTCATAAGGTGGCTGTTTATATTTGAACATTTCAGGGTACAACCGCAATATAGCCTGCAGCAAAGCAAGGCTGGTTCTGTAAGGCAGATAAGTCGAAGTATCAGTCACATGAATGTGAAAGCCAACACACAGCTCACCAGCATATTTTCCCGAAGTGGGTTCAAAAACAATCGGTCGCAATAAACAACCTGGCAAATCAATCGATTTGAGTTGCCCCATAATTTCCTCATGGCGCCAATAAGGTGCTCCGACAAATTCAAAAGGAAGAGTTGTTCCTCTTCCTTCGGAGACATCGGTTCCCTCCCAGATAACCTGTCCGGGATATACCATTGCCGTCTCAGGCGTTGGCATATTGGGAGAAGGAGATACCCAGGGATAGCCGGTGTCCCGGAATGTCATCGACCGGGTCCATCCGTCCATGGGAATAACTTCAAGGTCTGCACCAATCTCATACTCCCTGTTGATCAAGAGTGCGAGTTCTCCGAAGGTCAAGCCATGCCGCATGGGAAGAGCATATAAACCGACAAAAGAACGGCAATCTGGACGCAGAATATTTCCCTCTACTCTATCTCCACCGATTGGATTAGGCCTATCAAGAACAACGATTTTCTGACCACTCTCGGCCGCTCGTTCCATACAATAAGCCATTGTATAGAGGAAGGTATACACCCTGGTGCCGACATCGACAAGGTCGATCAACAGTATGTCAAGCTCTGCAAACATCTCCGGGGTTGGCTTTCTATACTCACCATATAAACTGTAGATTGGCAAGCCGGTGACAGAATCAATCTGATGACCGGATTCGATCATGTTATCCTGTTTTTCTGAAAAAAAACCATGTTGAGGTGAAAAAAGACAGCACAAACTTTCACCAAATCTTCTTTTCAGCAAAAATCGGCTATGAACCAGCTGACGATTAACAGAAGCCTGATTGGATAAAAGCCCAAGCCTCTTCCCGCTATACTGCAGCGAATGGTCCTCAATGA
>DEIL01000171.1:507-952 GCA_002352445.1 Desulfobulbaceae bacterium UBA2775 | reverse complement strand
CCGCTGACAGAAATCATCCATAGCAACTTACCATGAAGGTATTTTGAGAACAATACAGCAAATGTTCAGGAATATATTTTGATATCGGAATAGAATTGGGAAAAGATCAGATATTGTGGAGTAGCCAGTCAGTTATAAACGCTGTCCTGGTGACAAATATGGAATGGAGTGAGAAGAGGTGGGTAGTGATTTCCAAAAATCATTGCTAGTCATTCTCTTAAAGGGGCTCCGTACTTACGCAATATATCTTTCTTGGTTATTCGTTCTGGTACTCCGTTCGGACTGATGACATTGCGACCACAAAGAATAAAAACTTCGTAGGCGAAGAAAATAGCATACCGGTCTTTGTTGAATATGACGAGCTGATTGCCATTTTCTTCTCGGACTTTTTCACGGAATTTACGAATACCTGTTTCTTCACCTGCCGATTCCAGCTTGTCCTGCT
>DEIL01000171.1:0-359 GCA_002352445.1 Desulfobulbaceae bacterium UBA2775 | reverse complement strand
TTGGTTAAAATGACAAATGTCTTGATATTGGGATTGTTTTCAATAAACGGGTCATGCAATACGACGACAGCATTGATTGGATTTGGGACGAAGTCATTTCGATTCTCATGACTCCCGCTGCCAAAAGGACCGTAAAACCCGGCAGTGGTTAATTCTTTAATGCCAACAGCTTCCCAACGATCAGTCACAAATGTTCTGTTTTTCCCAGCACCAACGCCACGTTTTTCTTCGCGGGTCTGCAGGATCCCGATATCAACCAATGAAATAGCATCGGTGTAAACAGCCATATTTGCTTTCGCTGGAATGTAAAAAATGACATTCACGGAATTAAGCCACCAGAGCAAAGCTCCATCCATGAA
>DEIL01000044.1:9231-16200 GCA_002352445.1 Desulfobulbaceae bacterium UBA2775 | reverse complement strand
CCTAACCCAAGTCGGATAATATCCGCCTTATTAAAAACCTTACATTTTATTTTTTTGGCTTTAGCAATTTTCTTTGCGTACATTGCAAAATGGCTTGGTGTCCAACCGTTACCGGGTTCATTTGCCATATCTCTGGCAACAGAGGCCGAGTCAGCACAATTTGTCGCCCGCTTTACACTTTTTCTGATGGAGGAGAGGTGAATTGGAGAGGAAAACAACAGTTTTTTAAGGCCGGAATACGTTTTTTTGTCCTCAGCATGGTTTTTATATTTTGAGAAGTTATAATCACCAAGAAGCACACCTTCCGTAAGATATTCTGCTGTAAAGGGTTGTTTAATGGTGTCAATCTTGTGCAATGCAATACAGACTTCTTCAGCATGATTTTTTTTACACTGTTGAGCAATCAGACCGCCACTGCTTCTCAATAGTTCCCGGAGTTGATCATCACCCTTACCATGAATTTCTCCCAGCCCAAGCAGCAGGAGTCTTTTACATTTCAGCTTTACAGTTTTATTTGCAAAAGGAGGATAGAGCAGAACAAATTCACCTTTTTCCCCGGAAAATTCCTCTTTCATTTTGAAAGCTTTTAACGTCGGTTGTATAAAATCAACTCCTTGAACGGCTCCGTCCTCATCTATTGTTGTCAAACATACAAGCAGATCACCAGAATAATTTTCCACTCTATTTTTAGAAACTATCACTTTTGTTGATTTCATTTTTTCTTTTTCGTCCTTGATTGATTTTTTAATCACTATTTATTATCGGTTAAAAAGTTTATAATCCAGACCTGACATTTTAGTAAAGATTCTTTTGAATTGCCATCACCGCGCAGGCGGATCCGGTAGACTCATTCAGTCTGCAGTGGTGCTAAATAATCCCGGAGACAATGAAGTGCTACAAACACTATTCATTTCTGTAACCCTTGCCATAACAGTTTCAGCCCTTTGCTCTGTTTGTGAAGCGGTACTCTATTCCATCAGCGCAAGCCAGGTTGAAATGCTGAAGAAAACACATCATAACGTCGCAGATCAGCTGCAAATGTTGAGGGCTGATATAGAGGAACCGATTACAGCCATACTTACTCTTAACACCATTGCCAATACAATTGGAGCGTCTGTTGCCGGGGCTATGGTGGCTAAACTGTATGGTGACCAGAACCTGATATTGTTTTCTGCCACCTTCACTCTTGCTATTTTAATTTTTTCCGAAATTCTTCCAAAAACGGTTGGGGTCACATATGCATACAAACTTGCACCTCTGATCACATATCCACTGCGCTGGATGGTAATTATCCTAAAGCCGATCGTCTGGCTCTGCATGTCTATTACCCATCTTCTGCCCGAAAGAAAAGAGGATTCGGTCAGCGCAGAAGAAATACAGACAATAGCAGCACTATCTCTTGAATCGGGGGATATTGAGGAAGGTGAAGAAAAAGTAATCAACAACATTATTGAATTAAAAAACAAAATAGTCCGACAGATCATGACTCCCAGAACTGTAACATTCTCTTTGGATGAACAAATCACAGTTGAAAAAGCCATGGCAATGGTAACAGAACTCTCAAGCCATAGCCGGATACCTCTTTACCGGGAAGAACCCGATAATGTAACCGGTATAATTATGCGTAAGGATATCCTCCAGGCAGCAGCAGAAGGGAAAAACAGCTTTAAATTAAACAGATACAGTCATCCTGTTCATTTTGTCCCGGAAACTGCCCCCCTGAACAAAATTCTGATGGATTTTTTCGAAAGAAGGCAACATCTGTTTGTTGTCGTAGATGAATATGGCACAGTGACAGGCATCCTTTCCATGGAAGATGTTATCGAGGAAATTGTCGGCCGAGAAATAGTTGATGAGTCGGACACAACACAGGATATGCGTGAACTTGCCAGATCGCAAAACCTGGAATTGATACAAAATATGGAGGAGCACCAGGAAGGAAATGGGAGTGGATAATATCCTCCCGGTTACATTACTTTCATAACAGCGAAGCGGTGTCATCGTTGTGAAATTCATTTCATGAGTGTCAGTTGATTGCGGTTAATCCAATTTGAATATTCTGGCTTTCTCCGCCCCGCAGTACTGTGAGTATAACCTCCGCACCGATATCGAATCGTTCTAATTCTGATCTCAAGTCATCATATGAGTTCACTTTGACTCCTGCCACCTCAATAATGATATCTCCCAGAACTATTTCACCTCTATGCTGGGTTGTCGGCCTTAACCCTGCAATCTCTGCAGCGCTGTTCCGCTCAATTGTAAGAATCAGGACACCGTCAATTCCAAGCCGCCTTGCTAATCTTTCGTCGGCAAGTGTTGCACCAATCCCCGGTTTTATCACTCGGCCATGTTGGATGATCTGTGGAACAGTCCTGTTGACAATATCAACAGGGACTGCAAAACCAATACCGGCATAGGCACCTGATGGACTATAAATAGCAGTATTAACACCAATGAGTCTGCCGGCACTGTCCAGCAGCGGTCCTCCTGAATTACCCGGGTTGATTGCAGCATCTGTCTGAATCATCCCATGAATCAATCTACCTGTTATTGCTTTGATTTCCCGTCCAAGTGCTGAAATAATACCGGAAGTGATGGTCTGGTCAAGGCCAAACGGGTTGCCTATGGCAAAGACTTTCTGTCCCACAAGCAGGTCATCTGAATTACCGATTTCAATGGGTTTCAATATGTTGGCAGGGGCATCTATTTGCAGAACGGCGAGATCTTTATCGGGGGCTGCACCAATAAGAGCGGCTCTCCACGTTGAGCCATCTGCCATTGTCACCTGAATTCGGCTGGCATCACTGATTACATGATAGTTTGTTACAATACGGCCTCTTGCATCCCAGACAAACCCGGAACCAGTACCTTGTGGAATTTCAACTGCATTGAGGGAAAAAATCCCCCGTCGCAGGGCAATGGACGTTATGTAAACAACAGAAGGTGAGTTTTCTCGAAAAACCTCAATAGTATTAAGTTCGTCCTTGGCGAGATCTCCCCTTGCTGTAACTGTACGTGGTTCTGCATCCACCCGATGAAAATAATTTTCCAGCGGATTGAGGAGCAGCCAGAGTCCAAGACCAATAAAAATCAGAATGGCCAGGGGTGTGGTTTTCATTTCTCGCTCCACAATTCTGATGATTTTAAATTGACAAGTTGGTAAAAATCTTCATATGCGAGGCGCACAATTTTTCTATCATTACGATGCCATCAACATAGATTGAGTCTGTGGCTTACAGCTTGAGGAATAATTTCGCCACCCAGAAATACATCAAAACACCAAGAATATCGATTGAGGTTGTGACAAAAGGGCCTGTGGCTATGGCTGCATCCACATCAAACCGTTTGAATATGAGTGGAATAACTGTTCCCAGTGTCGCTGACATGACCATACAGAAAAAGATCGATATTCCTACTACTACGCCAAGCAGGGCCGGTTCTGAAAAACCAAGAAATGCTATGCCCCCAAGAAACAATCCATAAATAAGCCCCAAAATAAGGCCAACCCGCATTTCCTTAAAAACCACCCTGTAGGACTCATTCATGTTCACCCGACCGGTGGCAAGCCCCCTGACAATAATCGTTGAACTCTGGGTTGCTATATTGCCTCCCATACCAATTACGACCGGGATAAAGGATGCCAGAGCAATAACTTGAGTGAGTTCGTGCTCAAACGCTCCAATAATTATCATCGCCATAACCCCGCCAACCCAGGAGGCAAAAAGCCAGGGTGCACGAATTAAGGCGCTCTCTTTAGTGGATTTCAGGAGTATCTCCCGATCTTTACCGGCACCAGCCATTTGCAGGAATTCTTCGGTGGCTTCTTCCCTGATAACATCGATGATATCGTCTACTGTAACTATTCCGACCAGGTTATAATTAGAATCAACTACGGGGACTGCAAGTATATTATATTGGGAAACCACATGTGCAACTTCCCCCTGATCGGTATCCGTGGTTACAGAAATAACATTGGAGTTCATTATCTTTTTTAGTTGCCGTTCTTCCGGATGCATCAGCAGTTCACGAAGTGAAATCACTCCGGAAAGCCTACGTTTGCCATGGGTGATATAAAGATAAAAAACCATCTCCTTCTCTTCGCTGCGTTTTTGCACAAACTTAATTGCATCACCTGTAGTCAGCTCTTCATCAAGAAACATAAAATCAGGGGACATGAGGCCACCGGCCGATTCAGGGTGATATTGCAGCAGCTCGTCGACTTCTTCCCTGTCCTTCTTGGCCATATGCTCACGGATATCATCGGCCAGATCTTCAGGGAAGATCTCCAAAAGATCAACAGCATCATCCGACGGCATATTCGAGAGTATTTCAGCCATATACTGCGGACTGAGTTCTTTGACCAGTTCAATAACCAGCGAGTCGTCTAATTCACTTAAAAATTCACCGACCAATTCGCTCTTACTTATGATATCGAAAACTGCTGTCCGCTCATTTTCTGTGAGGTGCCGGAAAAGCCACGCCATATCAGCTGGATGCGTTTTCCCAATGAGTTTTCCCAGATGATCAGTAGCTCCCCGTCTGTTCAATCTTCTGACCATATCAAGAATAACCATCCCTTCATTGCCTATGAGCTCTCTTTTTCCTTTTTTTTCCATACCTTACCCTGAAGAGCAGATTTCATAAAATTGTCTGTTTTTTTGCATATCAAACAAGTATATTGCCCAAATTATCCACTCTACAACTCCATGGTCATCAAGGTCAAACTGTTTTTCTATCTCTTTAACATTGATGGCGTCGTAAAAAGATCCCTGCTCCGTCATTCCCGCCTACGCGGAATGACGGAATGGCGAAATATTTGGTTTTTTACGACGCCATTAACATTAATAATTTTCAGGAGACTGTCAGTCATGTCGACTCATTCCCGAAAAACCATTGAAAATCGTTTTGCAGAAGCCTGTGAACTGCACTCCCGTGCAGAGTTTTCTGCAGCTGAAAAAATCTATACCAGCCTGTTAAAGCATGTCCCTGAGGCCGGATTGCTGCATTACAATATCGGTCTGCTCTATTATCAAAAAGAAGACTTCCAAAAGGCGCTGTCCCATTATTCTACAGCACGCGATCTTGCCCCTCAGGATCCTGATCTTCTGTTTAATTATGCGCTCTGCCAGAAACAACTTGGCCAAATTCGTGATGCTGCGGCAAGTTTTAGGCAGTTGATCCAATTTTCCCCAGATGATCCAGAAACTTTATATAACCTGGGTAATTGCTATAGAGAGTTGAAGGAATATACGCAGGCCGTGGAATCATATCAGCAGGTTCTAAGCAATAACCCCAGTCATTTACCTGCTACCAGGAATCTTGCCTATCTGTTTCATATTCTCGATGATACAGAAAATGCCCTCACTTATTATAATCGTGTCCTTCACCTTGATCCGGACAACTCTCAGGCAATTCATATGATAGTTGCTCTTACAGGAGGCCATATCAATGCCACCCCTTCAGAATATATTAAGGATATATTTAACAATTATTCAGAAACATTTGATAAAGTCCTGCTGGATGATTTGAAATACGCAGTACCTGAAAAACTCAGATCACTCTTTGACTCCCTTGGCTATCCAGTCAAATCATTTTCCAGATGCATTGACCTCGGTTGCGGAACCGGCCTGGCTGGCCGTAAATTTGGCGAACTATGTAAACATTTAACAGGTATAGATCTATCGGAAAAGATGATTGAAAAAGCAGAAGAGAAAGGTATTTATGATATTCTTCAAGTTGCGGAAATAACAGATTATTTAAATAAAAGAAGAAGCGAATATGATCTTGCAGTGGCTGCAGATGTTTTAACCTATATGGCAGGGTTAGAGCCGGTTTTCGCAGCACTTGCCGGTGCTACACGACAACAAACCCTCTTTTGTTGTTCAACCGAGAACAGCGAGCAGCCTCATTTCCATATCTGCTCCACTGGAAGATTTGCCCATTCACGGGATTATGTATTGCAAACAGCGACTCGATACAACTGGAGAGTTGTTAAAATGGTTACAACTAATCTCAGAAAGGAGAAATCAAACTGGGTTGAGGGAACGCTCTACATTTTTGATAAAACATGATGGAATCGCAGAAGGTTTTCCGAAGCCATTAGACATGGTATATCCCCTTGTTTCTATTACATCATTTATAGAGCAGGGCACTAATTAAAGATTGAAGTTTTTTGGGCAATATAGCATATCCCAAGTCCAATCGTCATGGCAATCAACCCCATGGAACGTAACTGCCCGGTACTCATTGTGCTGAGTTTCTTCAGCCACTCACGCATGCCTTCAGGGGAAGCGACATAGGGAAGCCCTTCAAGAACGAGAATAAGCCCGATAAGCAGAGTTAATAATTTCATGCGCAATCTGATTGCTTTTTTCAGAACGTTTAATATGATAGTATAAATATACTGATTTCCGGCGCTGTTTTAAATTCTTCTATACAGCGGATGTATATTAAAGAATAATAGAATCTTGCTTCTCTGTCCATGCAAAATTATGGTAAGATTCGATCTCTGGACTGATGAGAAGTAATAAACTAGTACAAAGGTCGATTACAGCTATAGATGGCTAAGTCCGATAAGCGTACACTTCGAGAAGTTTGAAATACAGATAAGCGCAGACTCCGAAGCGCAGTGTTTTTATCAGTACCGCGGTCACACATATGGTATGCCTCGCTGTTGATAAATACCTGAAACACCGTAGATATGACTTTTACGAGGCCATCAGAAATAAATAAATTAAAATTATCATATCATGAACAAACCCAAACAATCAAAATACAGTGAGGCTGGCGTTGACATAGATAAGGGCAACGCTTTTATTGAAGAAATAAGGGATATTGTCAACTCCACTCATCAACGAGGTGTTCTTGGGGAAATTGGTGGATTTTCCTCACATATGGTGATTGATACCAACAAGTTTAAACAGCCTGTTATCGTCAATTCAACGGATGGTGTGGGAACAAAGCTGGCTG
>DEIL01000044.1:1896-9105 GCA_002352445.1 Desulfobulbaceae bacterium UBA2775 | reverse complement strand
CCAGGCGAACTGTTCCCTGGTTGGTGGTGAAACTGCTGAAATGCCAGGACTTTACCAGGGAAACGATTATGATATTGCTGGCTTTGTCACCGGTATTGTTGATCGGGGGGCAATAATCGATGGCTCAGATATCAGGCCCGGCAATAAAATAATAGGGCTTCGATCATCCGGCCTTCATTCGAATGGTTTTTCACTTGTCCGAAAAATCTGTTTTACCGACCATAATTTAACCGTCGACCAGTTCATTGCTGAATTTGACTGCACTCTCGGCGAGGAACTCCTGAAGCCGACGAAAATTTATGTTCAGCCAGTTCTTAATGTGATGAAAAACTACGCTATCAACGGGATGGTTCATAACACCGGTGGTGGTTTTATTGATAATATTCCGCGAGTACTTCCAAAAGGATGCAAAGCCATTATTGACACCAAAGCATGGACTCCACAACCTGTTTTTCCATTTCTCGAAAGAATGGGCGAGATCCCATCAGGGGAAATGTACAGGACATTCAATATGGGTATTGGCCTGTTGGTTATTATAGATGAGGACAAGGCAAGTGATATAAATCATCACTTCGAGGCTCTGGGAGAAGAACCGAATATTATTGGTGAAATTGTTTCACTTGCAGAAGGTGAAGAAAACCCGGTGGAGATAGTCTCAGATAGACGTAAAAATTAACAAAGGAGATCGAACTTTTCACGACGCCATCAGTTATTCAACACCGCAATCACCTGTTCCGCCCAAGATCTTTTCAAGAGCATGATCTATTACCGGCAGAACAACCTCCAGATTCTCCCGTGCAGCCTTCAAACTTCCCGGTAGATTGATTATCAGACTTTCGCCCCTGATCCCGACTTTCCCTCTTGAAAGCATGGCTCTTGAAGTTTTCAACAGACTTGCTGCACGCATAGCCTCCGCCATCCCGGGAATTTCCTTTTCAATAACTTCCTTCATTGCCTCAGGAGTTACGTCAGTTGGAGAAACCCCGGTGCCTCCTGTTGTTATGATGAGCGAAATTTTTTGTTTATCTGTAAGTTCAATCAAAGAATCTATAATAATCTGTTTTTGATCAGGGATGATACTGTATGCCTCAAATTTATAACCGTCAGCAAGCAACTTATCTTTAATATAAGCACCGCTTGTGTCCTCACGCTCACCACGGGAGCCTTTATCACTCAATGTGAGGACACCAAAAGTATATTTCCCCTGATCAGTGTTCATTAATTCAATATCGCTCTATTCCTCACTTGATTGTGCAATAATTTTGTCTGAGATATGGCTTGGAACCTCTTCATAGTGAGAAAATTCTATACTGAAGGTCCCAAGCCCTCCCGTCATTGAGGTCAAATCTGTTGCGTAGGACTGAATTTCCGCCTGCGGTACCTGGGCATTAATAATTTCCGATTTAGCGTCAGAATCCATCCCCATCACCTTGCCACGACGGGAATTCAAATCCCCCATAACGTCGCCGACGTTATCCTTCCCTACCCTGATCTCCATATTCACAATGGGTTCAAGCAAAACAGGGCCAGCTTCCTGGGCACCTTTTTTAAAAGCAAGTGAACCGGCAATCTTAAATGCCATCTCAGAGGAGTCAACGTTGTGAAAAGAACCATCAACAAGGACAATTTTGATATCAATAAGAGGATATCCTGCAAGCACCCCTCTCTCCATTGCCTCCTGAATTCCTTTATCAACTGCAGGCCTGTATTGCTGGGGAATTACGCCACCGACAATCTTATCTTCGAACTCGTACCCTTTGCCGGGCAGAGGGGAAATTTCAATCCAGCAGTCTCCATACTGTCCACGGCCTCCACTCTGCTTCTTATGTTTTCCTTGCACACGTGCAGATGAACGAATAGTTTCCATGTAAGGGATTTTCGGCATCTCGAGTTCCATCTGAACACCGAATTTCCTCTTAATCCTCGTGCCAACCGTATCGAGATGGACCTGTCCAACCCCGGAAAGGAGAATCTGTTTGGTCTGTGCCTGACGTATCAGCTTTAATGTCAAATCTTCATCAAGCATTTTCGTAATTGAGGAAAAAACTTTTTCTTCCTCTCCCTTCTTGGCACTCACCGCAAATGAAATCACGGGCTTATACGGTACAGGTTTTTCAAAAACCACTGGGTTGCCGGCTTCGCATAGAGTGTCACCCGTTGTTGTTTCTTTGAGTTTGGCAACAGCGACAATCATTCCAGGTTCTGCAGTGTCCACAGGTTTCTGTTCTTTGCCTTCCAGAATATAGAGCTGACCGAATCGTTCCGATTCTTTTTTGCTCGAATTATAAAAGCTGTCACCTTTCAATGTCCCGCTGAATACTCTGAATATCGTCAATCGACCTGCATAGGGATCAGCCATAGTTTTAAACACCAGGGCTGAAAAAGGTTCGCCAGTGGATGGTTTTACCTCAACAGGATCTCCACTCACAGGGTGAGTTGCAGAAGGTGGTTTCATCTCTACGGGAGACGGCATATAGGAGTTAATGATATCAAGGAGTGGTGCTGTTCCAAGATTGCGGGTGGCGGCACAAACACAGACAGGTGTTATTGCTCCACTGACAACCCCGCTTTTCAGCCCGATCTTCACATCATCTGCACTCAATTCACCTTCTTCAAGGAATTTTTCAATGAGGTCATCATCTGTCTCTGCAACTATTTCCATCAGGTTCTCACGATATACACTGACTTCATCAACAAGATCTTCAGGGATATCAGTTTCAGTGACTGTACCTTTGTCACCCTCAAACAGGTATGCTTTTTCACCTATAATATCCACATACCCTTTGAAATCATCTTCGGCACCAATAGGCAGTTGTATAACAACCGGATTAAAAGGAAGAGAAGTTTTTATCTCTTCAAGAGTTTTAGAAAAATCTGCCCGCTCACGATCCATTTTGTTAACAGCGATAACCATCGGGAGATTTTTATCTTTAACAATATTTGCAAACTTTACGGTCTGCCCTTTAACACCAAGTACTGCCCCAATAGTAAAAAGGGCACTGTCGCATACCTGAGAAGCAAAAAGAGCTTCATTCAGGAAATTATCATCACCTGGAGTATCGATCAGAAAGATATCATGTTTTTTCCATGAATAATTATGAAAACTGGAACTGATGGATATTCCCCTGCTGATCTCTTCATCTTCATAGTCCATTGAAGAACTTCCATCATCAACCTTACCGAGTCTGTTAATCTTCCCTGCAGTATAAAGCATAGCTTCAGCAAGTGAAGTTTTACCACAATTACCATGACCGAATAATGCAATGTTTCTAATCATATTTGAATCCAGCATTCGTATCTCCTCAAAATCGACGATTGTTCAATGATATATCTTTCACTGGATCGCGACAGGATCCTGTTCAAAATGTCAATACCAGGCCAATTTCCCTGTACCTTTCTGCATTTTCCAGATGCCACCACACATATATGCAATTTCAAATTACAAAGTCAAGCAAGAAGAGACTTGACGTATAGTTTGGAAAAATTTATTTCCAATTAAAAATTGATAAACAATCACCAGGATGATTTTCTGGCTTATTTCTTTCAATCAATGTATCTTTGACCGGCAAAAACATTTTTTCTCAGGGTATCTCTCAATTGACCAATCAATCCGACAATAAAAAAATCATTGCCAGATCTGCTGCCGTTGTTTCCATAGCAATAATGTGCAGCAGACTTCTGGGGTTAGTGCGGGAACAGGTATTTGCAGGACTGTTTGGAGCCGGTTTTGCCTATGATTCTTTTGTTGTTGCCTTCAGAATTCCTAACCTGTTAAGAGACCTGTTTGGCGAGGGGGCACTCTCGGCAGCTTTTGTCACGGTCTTCTCCGCCTATGACAGCAACAGATCCAAAGAAGAGACCTGGCAGCTTGCCTCTAATGTGTTCACATTTATCGCAATTCTTCTCAGTCTGCTCACATTAATTGGTATATATCTGGCGGGTCCCATTGTATCACTGCTTGCTCCCGACTTCAGCCTCGTCCCGGGTAAGGCTGAGCTTACTGAAAAACTGACCATGATCATGCTGCCTTTTCTACTCTTCATTTCCCTTTCAGCAGTGGCCATGGGAATCCTTAATACTAAGGGTCGTTTTTTTGTACCTGCACTGGCATCAAGTTTTTTTAATCTGGGTTCAGTTATTGGAGGAACAACGCTTGCGTTTATTCTTCCCAGATATGGTCAGCCTGCTATTGTTGGAATGGCTATAGGTACGCTTATTGGTGGGTTTATGCAGTTTGGAGTGCAGCTGCCAGCTCTGTATCGGGCAGGGTTCCGCTATAAACCCGTTCTTAATGTTGCAGATCCGGGACTCAAAAAAATACTCAAACTGATGATTCCCGCAACAATTGGACTGTCAGCCACTCAGATCAATATCTTTATCAATACAAACTTTGCGGCATCCTGTGCCGAAGGGTCTGTTTCCTGGCTGAACTACGCGTTCAGGTTGGTACAGCTGCCGATTGGACTGTTTGGAGTAGCACTCTCTATTGCTATGCTGCCGCTCCTTGCAAAACAGGCTGCAAAAAAGAACATCCCGGAGATGAGAGACACTATGGAGACTTCACTTACTATGGTGCTGGCACTTACACTCCCGGCAACGGTCGGACTGATTATCCTTTCCGAACCGATAATACGTCTTATCTTTGAGCATGGAGCATTTACCCCGGCAGATACGTTGGCAACCGCTCAGACATTATCACTTTACGCCTTTGGGTTGTTCGCCTATTCGGCCAATAAAGTTCTTGTTCCTGCGTTCTACGCAATTGACAAAACCAGGTACCCGGTGATAGCAAGTTTTATGGCTATCGGGCTTAATATTGCAATTATTACCATCACTATTGAATCTTTTCAGCATCTGGCAATAGCAATGTCAACTTCATGTACAATGGCGCTGAATTTTTTCTTTCTTATTATCATACTCCATAGAAAACTCGGTGGTTTTTCTCTTAAAAGTCTGTTTACCGGAGTCTTAAAAATTGTCTTTGCAACTACTGGTCTGGCTCTGCTGATTCTGATAATTCTGCCATTGTTTGAAACAGCACTTAATGGCAACAAATTTTATCAGTTGCTGTCTGCCCTGTTCATAATTGGTTCAGCGACATTATTTTACGGTTTGTTATTATACCTGTTACGACTCCATGAATTCACTCTATTCATAGATAAATTCAGACAAAAATTTGCAAGAAAATAAGCTCCTTCATTCATCGTTATCTAAACCCTCAATTTTCTTTTTCAGAGAACTGATTTCCGCCCGTAATTTTTTTATATCTGAAGCTCGGGCAAGTTGCATTTTGCCAAGTGTGGTTTCAACCATCTCTTCAGTCTGCTTCCTGAGTTGTTCCTTTGATTCTTCCGTTTTGTCCAGCATGTCCTTAACAATCTTCTCCCCTTCCTGCTCAGACAGTTTCCCCCTGTCCACAAATTCCTGTGCAATTTCCTCTATTTTTTCTTTTGTTAGAGCGGCAGCTCCGATCCCTGTTAGCATGGTTTTTTTGATCAAATCAATCATAATGTCTCCTTAAATTTAGTGGAGGTATGTATACTACCTCCCATGAATAAAATCTTTCGTAGAACGTAGAAGATGGAAGAAAACATAGTTTTCCAAGATAGCATCCTGTCAGCTCTGAAATGTTCTTTAAAATGGTTTTTATGCAGGATTTTCTAAGAATATTACACGAGATAACAGCATCTAACTATATTATTCTTGAATTTTTCTTTGAATTACCCTAGATTTTTGGGGCTTCATATTTATTGGTATGTTGATTTGGATTGATATACCAGCCTGAACAAAACTCTGGTTACCAGGAGCTTGGAATGGTAAAGAAAATCAATATTGTTTCTGGTACCGTCAATATCCGCATCTAACCATTACCCATACAAGTGATTATGCAGAACCGAAGAATAGTTATCACCGGTGTTGGCCTTGCCGCCCCGAATGCATCAAACCTGAAAGAATACAGAAAAAAACTGCTTAATGGTGTAAGTGGAATACAAGAAATAGATCTCCGGTATTTCGGTAAAGCTCCTGCAGGTATCTGCACATTTCCCGAAACAAAATACCGGAAGAAAAAGGAAAACAAGAAAGGTACCAGAGCCGGCTGCCTTGGGGTTTATTGTGCCAATGAGGCACTTGCGGATGCCAAGCTTGATATAAATCATTATGACCTTTCGAAGGTTGGGGTTCTTATCGGCTTAACAGAGCATGGTACTGTTGAAACTGAAAACGAAGTCTACAACATCAAACAGTTTGACTATGATGTTAAATACTGGACCCATCACCATAACCCGAGAACCGTACTCAACAATCCTGCTGGTGAGATTACCATGAATCTTGGGATCACCGGGCCTCATTATACCATTGGTGCAGCCTGTGCTGCAGGCAATGCATCCCTCATCCAGGCTGTTCAAATTCTCCGACTGGGCGAAGCAGATATGGTTCTGGCAGGTGGAATATCAGAATCAACCGGATCCTTTGGTATTTTTGCAAGTTTTCAAGCCCAGGGAGCTCTGGCAAACGCAGATGATCCAACAATGGCCAGCCGACCATTTGATGCGGACAGAAATGGTATCGTCATATCGGAAGGCGCATGTGTCTTCGTTCTGGAATATCTGGAAAATGCTGTTAAAAGAGGTGCTCACATCTATGGTGAAATTGTTGGTTATGCAATGAATTCAGATGCCAGAGACTTTGTTCTTCCCTATGGAAAACGACAGGCAGAGTGCATGCGACTTGCCCTCGAGAGAGCAGAATTACAACCTGAAGATATTGATCTTATTAACACCCACGCCACCGGTACAAAACAGGGTGATACGGAGGAATGCAAAGCCATTCGAGAGGTCTTTGGTGAATCGAAATCCACCTATGTAAACAACACTAAATCCATTATAGGGCATGCCATGGGAGCCGCCGGGGTCCTTGAACTGGCTGGCAATCTACCATCGTTTGAGGATAATCTCGTTCACCCGACCATTAATATTGAGAATCTTGACCCTGAGTGTGAACTTGATAATCTTGTGATTAACAAACCGGTCAAGGTAAGTTCAATTACCAGTATCCTCAATAATTCATTTGGTATGGTAGGCATAAATTCAGCGGTTATTGTAAAAAAAGTTTTGGATTATCAGGAAAATCCTCCTTTATAAAAAATGATGCACTCGTAAAAAGGTCATTTGGAGTTCCAAGTGGCTAAGTCCGATAAGCGTAGACTCC
>DEIL01000044.1:0-1880 GCA_002352445.1 Desulfobulbaceae bacterium UBA2775 | reverse complement strand
TTTTTCTCAGGCCCTCAACAATACGTATGTGGAGGCCCTGAGAAAAACTTACAACGAAGGAAATAGGACTTTTTACGACGCCATCAAAAAATAACTACAAAAAAAATACCAAGATATGTTATAGATAAAGGTTTGCGTTAAACAAACGACCTCCTCGTACACTTGAGGAGTCCACATATTTTATTTACCGTATACGTCTAATTCGGAGAGCTACATGACAAGTAACGAGATTAAGGATCTTATATTGGAGATCATTGAAGATATTGATGACGAAGCAGATTTTGAAAGTTTGGATCCGGGAGAGCCTCTAAGAGATCAATTGGACCTGGATTCTATGGATTTTCTCGACATTGTAATGGAGTTACGCAAACGTCATCAATTGCAAATCCCGGAAGAGGACTACCCAAACCTCGCAACGCTCAATAGCTGTGTAACCTATCTCGAACCCCTGCTGAAAGACGCCTGATTTTGTGAAAACCCCTCTCCTGGTAATCGGTGGCGGTCTCTCCGGTCTGGCCGCTGCCGTTAGAGTTGCACGTTTTGTCCCTGATGTTCTTATCCTCGAAAAGCATTCCCGCATAGGCGGTCTCAACTCCTATTTTTATAGAAACAAGACCCTTTACGAAACTGGACTGCATGCCATAACGAATTATGCACCTGCCGGAGAGAAAACAGCACCTCTAAACCGATTATTCCGGCAATTAAAACTTAAACGCAGCGACTTCCCGTTCTGTCAGCAGTATCAAAGTGAAGTTATTTTTCTCCACTGTGAATCACTTTCTTTCTCAAATGATTTCCAGCTGTTAGAATCACAAATTCACCAAAAGTTCCCACAATGCGTCGATAATTTTCAAAAACTGCTCAGATTTCTGAATTCGTTAGACCCATTCTCGCCGGCACCTTTTTGTTCTGCCAAGAAGAAATTGATTGAAATATTAGGTGATTCACTGCTCTCCGAAATGCTTCTCTGTCCACTCATGTTCTATGGTTCCAGTCATGAAAATGACATGGATCTGAATCAATTCGCCATCATGTTCCAGGCGATATATCAACAAGGAATGTTTCGGCCTCTGGGCACAATCAAAAATTTTCTCGACCAGTTAATTGATCATTATCAGAGTTTTGGCGGAAAGATAAGAAAAAATACAGAAGTAATTAGAATATTACATAAAGACAGAGCTGTATCTGGTGTTGAGCTGGCATCCGGGGAAATCATAGAATGTGATCAACTCTTATCAACCATTGGCTCGGATGAAACCGGTAAACTCCTTTCAGATGAACCTGCCTCCCCTAAGGCAAGACTTGGTTTTACGGAAACAATATACCAGGTTAAGGAAGTTAAAGGTAATCAACTTCCTCAAGAAAAAACGATTATTTTTTATAACAGCTCAGAACAATTTGGTTATAAAAACCCCGATGATTTTGTTGATCATTCCAGTGGTGTGATCTGTTTTCCTTCAAATTTCCACGGAATTAAAAAAGGAGAGTTTATCGAAATCCGTGCAACTCATCTGGCAAATTATGCAAAATGGAAAAACATTTCTTCAGACAAGAATGAATATGCTATTTTAAAAGCGGCATCATCCTGTAAGACCCTTACATGTGTTGAGAATATAGTTGGAAATTTCAGTTCAAACGTAGTATATCAGAACAGTTTTACACCTGTCACTATCGAGCGATATACTAGTAAAATTGACGGTGCTATTTATGGCAGCCCTGTAAAAGTTAAAGATGGGGATATAGGGTTTAATAATCTTTTTCTTGCTGGTACAGACCAGGGTTTTCTTGGTATAGTCGGCTCAATGCTCAGCGGGGTCTCGATAGTAAATCAGCATGTTCTGTCTAAACTCTGAAACACCTTTTCGAAATCTTATCTTGAC
>DEIL01000043.1:1313-2867 GCA_002352445.1 Desulfobulbaceae bacterium UBA2775 | reverse complement strand
CAGAGAACTTTAGACTCTCAAGCTGTTAAGATGAAAGTTAATTTTCCCAAACAACTTTAACTTAAAAAGGAGGTCTCAAATGAACGATGTAGATACTACCAGACTGGAAAATTTTCGTCAATTGCGGAAAGAAATCCGTGGATCCAATGAACATTTGATTGTAGGCATTGATGTGGCCAAGGATAATCATCATGCTTTTTTTGGAACGGCCAGGGGTAAAACACTCCTGAAGCGGTTGGTTTTTAATAACAATTTGCAGGGATATGAGAAATTGTACACGTATGTTGAAGCGGCCAAAGTTAAGAATAACCTCAATAAAGTGGTTTTTGGTCTTGAGCCGACAGCCAATTACCACAAACCTCTGGGAGAGCATTTGAGCTGGACCCGTATTTTTCTCGAATGTCAGCCTGTAGCCTTAGCGTGGTGAAATGGTGTCTGGAACCTTCGGTGATATCCGGGCTGGAGACGAAGAATTTCTTCGTTTGGTCGCGCCAGGCAAACGTACGATAAGGCAACGAGAGCACGTGAAGCTGATCTGGGAAAAGGGGACACGGGGGAAAAGGGGGCAAATTTATTTTTGACATTCCTGCTGGCCAGTGATAGGGCTTTTCCATGCTTAGACGAGCGCGAATAGTTTTGGAAAATTGTCGAAAAATAAATCTGTCCCCTTTTCCGCCTGCAAACAAGGTCAGATTTGAAAGCACAGATAAGTCTGAAGAGATCATATGCACAGGAATTCTGGAGGAAGGTGGGATAATCAAGCTCGATGTGCCCTTGTTGGACTATTATGAGGTAGGCGAGGAAGTGAAGGTTACACTTTTTCTGCAGGACGAGGAAGACCTGGCATCATGAATCCATCTGACCATCCGCCGACCTCAATTTCTCCTTTTGTTCCGTCCCCCCTTCGCGAGGCGATTTCCCAACAACAGTGACGAGTAGCGTAATTGTATGAAAAGAAAGCAACTTATAAAGCATATCAAAAAATATGATGGATTTTTGTTGCGGGAAGGTAGGCGGCACAGTATCTGTACAAAGAGGAAGATTGAAAAACAGAGGTTCCGAGACATAATGAAGTTATTGATGAATTAGCGAGGAAAATTTGCAAGGATTTGGGCATATCCTTTGTGAGGTGATAATATGAAATACAGAGCAGTTATAAAAAGGTCTGGTGAATGGTGGATTGGCTGGCTGATTGACCTGCCTGGAGTAAATGCGCAAGAGAAAACAAAAGCGGAACTTATTGAATCTTTACGAGTTGGCGCTGAAGACATGCTGGATACCGAAGTGCCCTTTGACCCTGGCGCCGAAATGACCACTGTTGATATTCCCGATCCGGTATGGACAAAACCACCATTTGAAAATTTACCTGTATCCTAAACCAGCTATCCCGTGTTTTATGCCCCGTCAACCCAGATTAGACGCTCCCGGTCTCCTTCAACACGTTATGGCCCGGGGGATAGAAAGAAGAAAGATCTTCAAGGATGACAAGGACCGCAACTCCTTCCTCGATCGCCTGGCAGATATCCTTGAAGAAACCCAAACCCAATGCTACGC
>DEIL01000043.1:0-1223 GCA_002352445.1 Desulfobulbaceae bacterium UBA2775 | reverse complement strand
TCATGACCGGATACGCAGTTACCTTCAATAAACGCCACAAACGTAGTGGCTACCTTTTTCAGAACCGATACAAATCCATCGTCTGCGAAGAAGATCCTTATCTCCTGGAACTCATCCGTTACATCCACCTCAATCCCTTACGAGCAAGACTGGTGCAGGACCTCAAAGAACTCGATAAATACCTCTGGACCGGCCACAGCAGTTTATTGGGGAAGAGAAAAAGCCCACTCATCCCCAGCCAACCCAAGAAACTCAATCAACCCAATAACGCAGAGAAATCCTTAGCAGAGAAAACCATCGAAGACGTGCTCCTTTACTTCGGGAATACGAAGACTGTCGCTCGTCGAAGATATCGACAATTCGTCAAGAACGGAATTGATCAAGGAAAGCGCCCCGAACTGCAGGGCGGTGGTCTGGTCCGAAGTGCAGGAGGAAATAAGTCAGGTCTTTTGGGCAGAAAGAAAGAAGAGAGGGAAAAAGGAGACGCAAGGATACTGGGTAGTGGGAATTTCGTTACTGAGGCCCTTGCATGCGCGGCAGAGGAGTGGGAAGATAGAAGAGATAAGGAGATACCGGTATCAGAATTGATTGAAAAGGTGGCATTCAGCCTTAATATGCGGCCGGAAGTTATCTGTTCGTCAAGCCGCAAAAGAAAAATAGCTGCGGCTCGAGCTTTAGTCTGCCATTTCGCTATTAACAATTTGGCCTACAGTGCTTCAGAGGTGGCTCGGTCTTTATCGATCAGTCGGGTAAATGCTGGACGTTGTGCGGAGCGCGGAAAAAAAGTCCTTGACAACTATGAAGATTTGAAAAATATTGTTCAGTAAAGTAACAAACGTACCAACGTCCCCCATTGCATAGCAGGTGCATAGAGAGAGGGGAAAAACTGGTTGACAATGATAAAAAACTGTTAGAGTATTTGCAATAAAGTCAGAAGGTAACAATGTCCCCTATGGCATTCCCCGACTTTTGGAGGAGACAACTATGGAATTCAACATCTTTTATAAAAAGAACAAAGACTGGTTTGTTGGGCATATCCAAGAATACCCTGATTATGAAAGCCAAGGTAGAAGTTTGGATGAATTGAGAGAAAATCTGATAGAAATCTATAATGATATCAATGAAGGCTTAGTCCCTGATGCTGAACCTTTTCAGCTAATGGAAGTCGCAATTTGAAAAGAAAAGCATTGTTGCGAATAATTAAATCAAACGGTTGCATCTTT
>DEIL01000209.1:1627-6175 GCA_002352445.1 Desulfobulbaceae bacterium UBA2775 | reverse complement strand
CTTATGAAACCAGGGCATAAACTCCGACTTCGAACTAAGGAGTGTATGTTGAAAATATGTGGTCACATATACTTTCAAGGGACTTATACCGTTTATCGGGCAAGAAAATATTACCACATTGAAGTATAAAAGACAGCAGAGAAACCACCTTTTACCCTTCTTTTACTGTTTGATGGGTAAACATCATCTTTGCCAGATAAAGAAATGGTGTATCAATCATTGCCACGATCAACTTGAGCAGGTATGTGGTTATAAGGATCTCAAAAAATTCATTGGTGGGCAGGAGGGCCCAAAAAGCGATAAAAGTAAAAATAACAGAGTCAAGCAACTGGCTGACCATTGTGCTGGCGTTGTTTCTCAGCCAGAGGAATTTCATTTGGGGAAGTCGTGTTTTCCAGAAATTGTAGGCCCATACATCGTGTAACTGGGATACCCCGTAAGCAACCAGAGAAGCTAATGCTATTCGAGGCAGGAGGGAGAAAATATTCTTTAGACTTTCCTGTATGAAATCGACCTCATTGGGTTTGAACATAAGAGCAATATTCATGATGATCACGGTGGCTGACAGTGAGAAAAATCCAATGAATACGGCCTTTCTAGCAGACGTCTTACCGTAATTTTCAGAAAGAATATCAGTCACAAGGAATGATGATGCATAGGTGATATTGCCAAGAGTTACACCTATGGTAAAGAGGTCGACCATTTTCAACACCTGGATATTGGCTAGAATTGTCGAGATGGGTATCCAGATATAGAGACCGGTTTTACCAAAAAAACGATATGCAGCAAGGATGGAAAAAAAATTGGCAAGAAGGAGAAGGAGCCAGAGTATTTCGTTTGACAGGGGAGGGAAGGTAAAATGTATTAAGGTCAAAGTTGCCTCCTGGCGAGGTACGTGGATAGAGGGAGGCTACAACATACATTTTTAAACTGAAGGGCAATCGGTTTCGATGCACTCGTGAAAATTCAAATTCCAGAATGGTTTTCCATCGGTTTTGATAAGGCGGGTAGCCGTGACCGCCGTATGCATCATACAATTTCAGGGCGCCACAATAACAGATATGTACCAGGGATTCAAGAAATTTTGACTACAACAAGAGTTATATCATCTTCCTGAGGAAGTTCTTCCCTGAAAGAAATAACGCTGTTAATGATTTTATCCCTGATTATCTCTGCTGTTTCTGACGCATGGTTGCGGATTATTTCCTCCAGGTGGGTGTGTTCAAACATTTCGCCGCTGCTGTTCCTTGATTCCCATATTCCATCCGTACCTATCAGAATAATATCACCTGGGGATATCTCTGTCCTGGATGAGTTCTGGTACTGATGTTCCTGATCTACCCCGAGAACAAGACCCGGGCCACCGAGCAGACTGAAGGTTTGACTGGCAGATTCAAAAAAAAGTGCGGGCTCATGACCGGCACGCACCCAGCGTATTGACCTGCCATTGGGGTTCAGTTCCAGGAAAAACATGGAGGTGAATCGTCCGGATCTTGAGCAATCCCTTGTGGTATAAGTATTGATGGCATTGAGGAGCATTGCAGGTGAATGATAGGTTGCAACAGCCATATGCAGATAGGCACGGACAGATGTCATCAGAATTGCTGCACCTACACCATGTCCGCATACATCGGCGACAGCAATGCCAAATTTATTGTCTGTCAACTGGAAATAATCGTAATAATCTCCTCCAGTGTCATCACAGTACAGGCTGGTTCCTGAGATATCCAGATCTTCAACATAGGGGTTGTTATGGGGGAGCAGATTCTGTTGGACTTCTTCCGCCAGTTTTATTGCACTGAGAAGTTCAAAACGGTGTCGAAGTCCATCTATCATGTTGTTGGTGTGACCGGCAATTACGCCGAATTCATCATGGGTGGCTACCGGGACTTTCTGGCTGAGGTTGCCGTCACTCACCTGTTCCAGGATTTTCGTTTCATTTTTGAATAGAAGCTGCAGGTTTCTGGAATAGGAAAAGATAAGGTTAATTATCAGGACCATCAGAACGGCCATGATAAAGAAGATTTCATACGTTACTGACAGTTGAGCACTGTGGATAGATGTTTCATTCTGAGCTACCTTTGTCAGCCATACAATATCCCTGGTAAAGACAAGAGCCATCAACATTGCAACGAAAAATGTCAACGTCACTGTAATAA
This sequence comes from Desulfobulbaceae bacterium UBA2775, assembly GCA_002352445.1. GTDB lineage: Bacteria > Desulfobacterota > Desulfobulbia > Desulfobulbales > Desulfocapsaceae > Desulfomarina. Next base: position 4,016 of record DEIL01000209.1, on the reverse strand, counting down.
GAGTGAACTTGCGAGTCATGGAGAACAAGCGTTTGGGAAGGGGGGCAGTGTTGTCTTGCTCCATGGCCTGCAAAATCATTATTCTCTCTTGATTGAGTGCTGCATCCAGTCCAATAAAAAAACCGGCAATAGTACAACCGATCATCAGGGGAAACAGGCTGGTCAGGGGAAAACCGTAGGTGATGTTATTATATGTGTAGAGTGATACTCCAGCAATGAGGCAGAGTGCGAATTCAGTGAAAAACGCATTTCTGGGTTGACTTTCCCTGGTTGCGTTGCGGATAAAATAGTTGTAGAGGAGAGGCCGGAAAACAGCCAGCACAATTGCAAAGACCGAGGCTGTTATGATCCCCAGAATCACGGGGGATAACGTCGCAAGAAAAGGTCAGACCTGGCCGCCGTAGAATGTCAGTGCCAGGACAGCGAAGGTGTATTGGATAAAGAATCGCATATTTCGGAAAGAATGTTAGAGGTAAGTCGCCGTTTCTGGGGCTGCATCTGTTTTAAATTATGGATAAACCACTCCTTGTCAAGTCATTCTTTTATAATTTATTGGGCTGTAATGATAAGAATCACGCTTTTGCGAGAATGATGAAAAATTTGCAAAATACAATTTTTACAACGTCACCGTCTTTTTTTATATTACAAAGTGGTGTATATCTCTGTGTGGAATTATTCGGGATCAGATTATCTTTTTTATCGTTGTATTTTGTCATGTTATCGTGTCGTTCTTGGTTTTTCTTTGAAAAGCAGTTGCCAATGGGAGATTGGATTCGATCACCAACAATCATATTGGGTAGAAATTTAATTAAAGGAGCGATGTATGTCTCAGAAGAATTCAGATCTGCCGGTATCACAGGGAGGAACAGACAATACTAATGGTGTTGCGTGGCAGGAAAAGGTAGGGCTTTCCGCCAGGACTCCGATTGGTCTCTTCGGCATCGGTCTGACCACCATCTGTTTCACTCTCACGGTACTTGGTCTTCTGGGTCATGTGACTGGGTTGATTGAGAATCCTTATGCTGCCATTGTTACTTTTCTGGTATTTCCCGCTGGCATGGTTTTGGGTCTGTTGCTCATTCCGGTTGCCTACTATATGAGGCATAAGAAATGGTTTAAGGACAGTCTGACATCGAAAAATGTAATCATTGATTTCAGTATAGCTCGGCACAGAAAGGGTGTTATTCTCTTTCTGGTACTCTCTCTTGTCAACCTGGTGGTATTTTCTTTTGTTATTTACGAGGCGTATCACTTTACAGAGTCGGATTTCTTTTGTGGAGCTGTATGTCATACGGTAATGGATCCTGAATATACCGCCTACCAGCGCTCCTCCCACGCAAAGGTCGGTTGTGTCTCATGTCATATCGGTTCCGGAGCTGAATGGTATGTAAAAGCCAAACTTTCGGGTCTTCGTCAGGTCAAGGCAGCAATTGACGGCAGTTACAGCAGACCGATTCCCGCACCGGTAGAACATCTGCGTCCGGCTCAGGATACTTGTGAACAGTGCCATTGGCCTGAAAAATTTCATGGCAAGAAAATTAAGCAGTTTGTCAGTTATACAAATGACGATCAGGAAAATCCTGAAATTCAGGATATCGTTCTGCATATTGGTGGCCGGAACCCCTTGACCGATACCTTTGAAGGTATCCACTGGCATGTGAGCAGCGATGTGAAAGTTGAGTATGAATCCCTGGATGAGACAAGAACCTCCATTGGCAGAATTAAAGTTACCAAACCGTCGGGTGTTACTGAGGAATATTCAATCGATGACGGAGATAGTGCTGAAGGCGGTGAAGCAAAATGGCGTACGATGGATTGTGTTGACTGCCACAATCGGCCAACTCATGTGTATGATGATCTTGAGGAAAAGATCGATTTTGGCCTTTACAGCCGGAAACTGGATCAGCAGATTCCCGGGCTCAGAGAGGACAGTTTGACTGTCGTGCAAAAAGAGTATACATCGAGACAAGAAGCACAGGAACAGATAGTGGAATCTCTTCTTTCCCTGCAGGCTGAGAGAAATGGTGCTGATTTTGTTGCTGAAAATGAGCAAAAGATAATCTCTTCAGGAAGATATCTGCTTGAGGCATATCTCGGCAATGTCTGGCCGAAAATGAAAGTTACCTGGGGAACCTATAAGGGGCATAACGGACACCAGAATGAAGACGATGGTTATGGATGTTTTCGTTGCCATGATGAGGAGCACAGTACTGAATTCGGCAAAACCATTTCCCAGTCCTGCGACCTCTGTCATGAAGAACCTGAGTAGGGAGAACTGTTGCCAAACGTCCTCAACTCCCTTTCTTTCCTGGTAAGGTATGGCTTTTCTGTAAACAGTTGGGTGGATAAGGCGTAGACTTCGAGAAGTTTGATATACAGGTAAGCGTAG
>DEIL01000209.1:1370-1598 GCA_002352445.1 Desulfobulbaceae bacterium UBA2775 | reverse complement strand
AGAAAAACCTGCAACGAAGGAGATTGGACTTTTTACGACGCCATCAAAATATAGTGATAATTGTATGGATGATTCAGCAGCTGCAGCAGGGTCAAAACGGAATTCTTTGCGGTTTAGCATTAAAGAACAGCCGGTCAGGTATAAGACCGCCTATGAAGATGGAGAGGCTTTTCTTGTTAATATATCGACCGGTGGATGTGGCGTTCGAAAAGCAAGTGTACCCGTAGC
>DEIL01000209.1:0-1275 GCA_002352445.1 Desulfobulbaceae bacterium UBA2775 | reverse complement strand
TTGGTATCGACGATGTCGAGGCAAATCGGATCATCAAACTTTTAGCCGGTCAGGCGAGATCGGAGAAAGGTTACACTCTGTCAGATTGATCAGGCGAATGTTCACTCCATGAAAGTGTGTGGGGATCAAAACCACATTCGAGGGTGGGCTTTATAATCCGGAAATATGGTGACACATCAAAATCTCTTGGGGTGAACAGGCTGTGGTGGCGGATATGAAGTATTTCCTTTTGACAATTCCTGGAAGATTGACTGCCCGACTTCTGCATAACGATTTCAGGTAAAATCGGATAGTGGATTGACTGGAAGGCCTGGGCAATAAGTGAAGAACAAATTGCCAGGGTGGGATCACCACTGCCAAGAGACAGTAAGCGTCTTCTAAAACGCAAAGGAACCGGAGGTGTTGGAAGGAGATACCTGGCAAGGTCGATTATATTTCGTAGATCATATTTATGTCCGAGTTGTTCAACGGCATAGTTGATAACCCTGGCAATTTCATTTTCTTTTAAGCCCACAGGTCGACAGATGCGGGTATGAAGCTGGGCATACTTGGACAGCCCCACACTGCGGACTCCATCATTTATATCAGCTTCAATAAGAAGCGGTTGCTCGGTTCCTTTCTCGGCCGGTGGCAATGCATCACCGATAAAAAGGGCGGCATGTGACCAGCTTGATTGTGTCAGGTATTTTATTGCTGTGCTGAAACTGCTGTTACCATCCACCAGCAGGACATCCCCGGGGCGGAGACTCTGCGACAGTTTTTCCGGGGAAGTGGTGGCAACCTGTGCGGTGTATTTTCGTGGCTCTGAAAGGTGGCGAGCCAATCGTTGACCAATTTTTTGCAGGATTTTCATATCTTACTCGATTACCAGGTTTGAATCGCAGAAGATTACGTCTCTAAAAATGAAGAAATGACTACATGGCGGGCTCGTGAAAATTCATATTCTACGCTAAGCCGTCATTCCCGCGTAGGCGGGAGATAGCGTAGACTTCGATCCCGTCATTTCAACACATTCTGGTTTCCCGCTCTCGCGGGAATGACAAAGCGAGGGACTTTTTGCGACACATTGCTATATAGCTCTTATATAATATAATACCGTTGGAGTTGCTGTAAAATGACGGTATTATATTTTCATGTTATGAGTTGTTCTCCATGATGGTAGGGTAGGCTGATAAAAGCACTTTACCACCTTGAGCAGGAGAGGAGAAAACTTTTGACAAAGCTTAGACCGGCGTTTATATTGCGAAAAAAAAGCGGGATTAACTCAGTGGTAGA
>DEIL01000137.1:2146-11187 GCA_002352445.1 Desulfobulbaceae bacterium UBA2775 | reverse complement strand
CCCGCATATTCAAAATATCATGCGGCTTTACTCAGGCGAGGTAAACGCTTATATAGAACAGCATAAACCCCACACCAAAAGCTAAAGTTTTGATCTTCAGTTTATGCAGTCGAAGGTCCCTAATTAAAAGCCGACCCAAAAGGAAATAGATCGAATCAACCGCATTCAGCGGAAGTACTTCAATAAGCTTTATCATTTCATTTGCGACGCGCTATAGCTATGAACAGCTGGAACGGGAATACAATCGAATTTGGTGTGCCGATAAGCATTGATAGTTCCGGCTCTGGGTATTGGGGTAGTGGAACAGCAATTCTGAATAGTACAGGAACAGGATTTTACGGATCAAGTGAATTTCATGGCATTATTGCGCTGTCCGGTTCATTTGATTCTATCAGTTTTACTCATACATCTGATTATTGGCATGGGTTTACGGTTGGTGTTTCCGGTCTCGCTGACGCTGGATCAGGCCCCAATCCAATTCCAGAACCATCCACCATGCTCCTGTTTGGTGTAGGTCTAGCAGGCCTTGCTGGAGTGAGGCTCAGAAAAAAGAAACAACATTTTTCGAAAATATGTAACACTAAAGCAGGATCAGAAATGACCCTGTTTTTTTTATTTCAAGTCCAAAGAAGCCAGTGGACTTGTTGGCTTGCTGAAATCAAACATGGCTTTTCCAAGATTAAGTAGATATCTTCNNAATCAAGTCGGACTTGTAAAGCGAACCTCATGATATCGAATAAAAAGACTCCAAAATATTTTCGAATACTGATTATATGCCTATTTTTTTTCAGTTGGGACGAGGTGGGTTTTGGGCTAGAGCCAGCAGAAGTTCTTGTTGTCGCCAACAAGAAGATGGTCGGTAGTGTTGATATCGCCAAATATTATATGGAACAACGAAACATCCCCGAGTCTCATTTGTTGTCCGTATCTCTTTCCTTGAAAGAAACTATGTCAAGAAAGGAGTATAAAACTATTTTAAGCATTTCTGTTCTAAAGGCCCTGAACAAACTGCAGTCTAAATATCGCATTTCTGCCATCGTTCTTATCTACGGAGTTCCTCTAAAAATAGCACCAACCTTGCCAAATTTAGAAGAACAAGAACTAATCCAGCAATACAAAAAAGAAAGAAATGAGATCGCTGTTAATCCTGTTATGTCTGTTGCAGATATTGGCCGAAAAAAAAAGGAGTTGAGTCAAAAAATAACTGCACTACTAAATATAAACGAAAGAGCGGCAGTAGATTCAGAACTGTCTCTTGTCAAGGCAGAGAAATACAGTCTAGATGGCTGGATAAAGAACCCGTATTTTTTAAGTTTCCAAGGAGTGACCTTGGATATAAATAAAAATCAGGTTTTACTTGTCAGTCGCCTGGATGGACCAGATGCAGAGACAGTATATAGAGTTATTAATGATACGATGAAGGCTGAACAAAAAGGATTGCAAGGAAAAGCATATTTTGATGCCCGGTGGCCCCTTCCTGCAGTGCAAAATGATCTTTCTGGATATCGGTTGTATGATGCGTCACTGCATAACTCCGGGGTAGTTGTGGAAAAACGTATGGAAGTGGTGATAGATGACAGGGAAGAGCTTTTTCAGACCCAAGCGTGTCCTGAAGCGGCCCTTTATTGCGGTTGGTATTCACTTGCACAGTATATTGACAGCTTTGACTGGCAGACAGGGGCGATCGGCTACCATATTGCCAGTAGTGAGTGCAGTACATTACGAAATAAGAGCAGCTCTGTCTGGTGTTTGAAAATGTTAGAAAAAGGCGTTGCAGCCACTATTGGGCCGGTTTATGAGCCATATATTCAGGGATTCCCTCTGCCTGTGATTTTTTTTTCACACCTCATTGATGGGTATTTGAGCCTTGGAGAATCATACCTTGTTTCAGTGCCGTATCTGTCTTGGCAGATGGTTTTAATCGGGGACCCACTTTACCAACCTTTCCCTCCTTCATAAAAGGAGTTCATGGCGTGCCAAATTGTTGATGTTTTACAGACAATATCCAAAATGTTCCATTAGTAGACGTATGTTATGTGGAAGAGCCAATTGTACAGCCCTACCCCTACAGCAACTCAGAATTTTACCACCGAACGCCTCTGCTAGATACATTATGTATGGGCTTTTTTCCTTTTTATAGCTTAGGTAATAGGTAGTATGACATCGGTTGGCAATATGTTATTTTTCAGCCCCCCAGTCCTCACACGACCCTATCAACCCAGATTTTTTAAGTTGGTCGGTATTGAGTTCAGCCAACAGCAATAGCTCCTGGCAATCAGTAAAGAATGTTCGGAAATAGTGATATCAATTGTTCAATCCATTAAATTGCAGTACATTGAAAACTGACTCACCTAAATTGGACTAGTTTATCGGAAAGGTTGGAAGCAACCATGAAATCATGTTTATCTCATGTGGCTGGCCTGTGTGCCGGATTTCTTATAGTAGCCAACGCCCATGCAGCCTTTCAGGTTGTGGAAAACTTCGACAGTCTGACATTCGGCAATATCAGTGGGCAGAATGGTTGGTCTGCCACGTCAGGTAGTGGTGAGGTTGTCTTGGACCCTGGGGGTGACAGCAACCGGGTACTGAAGGCAACTACCGAGTCGGGCATTCTCCATAAGGCGACAAGCGTAGCCCAAGACACAAAACACATGCTTTTCCTACGATTCCGATTCGAAGAGCATGGGCGGTTCTCATTTGGTCTCTCACATCTGTCAAACCCGGATGAATTCAGCGATTTTGGACCCGAACTGGGGATGGCTGCTGACACTGCCAATGATCCTAACAATGACTTTCGTGTGGCGAATGGATTGTTTCCTCCCGGGATTTATGATGTGCTGAGGACGCTTGGGCCTGGCATCTGGTATAATATCTGGATTTTGGTCGACAATAGCTCTGATACCTATCAGGTATGGATGAACTCGAATCGGGGTGGCAACGCGCAATTTACTGATCAACTGGAAAATAGTGCGGCCGAGAGGAAGTTCGGGTTTCGCACTTCTACTGTCAAGGGACTGATTAACTTTTTCATCAAGACCGGTGGCGGCAAAAGTCCTGTAGAGGGGCGGTTCTATATTGACGACATCTACATCGAAGACACCGACGACACCAACCTGAATAATCCAATAGCCCTAACGCAATATCTGCCGTGGCTGCCGCTTCTGCTTCTGGACGAATAGCTTTGGCCTCAGCGTAACCCATCATTGTAGCTTGAATTAACAAATGATCGTATTTTCACAGAGTTAACTCCAGAAAACCATGCTGTATTGTACTACAAATTATGTTTTTTACTGATACCCTATCTGTCTTTCAGGTGGCCTGATGATCTCTTACCAGTATCGTCGGACTGATCGCAAGGCGGCCATTTTTTAAACTACGGTAAAAAATAAATCCACTAATCTTGTCCCGGCAGACGCCGTTTTTTATCTTCAAAACCCATCCGGGACAAGGTCCATTCGCGCGGTGGCCGTCTTTTACGTTGTACAGCCCCCTTATCCACAATATATCGGTTCGAATTTCAACGATTACTCTAATTGAATACTTGGAGTGCCGCTTTTATTAAATCGGTGTTTTCAAGGAAAGCGCTACACGCAACATTTGTGTAGTAACCATAATTATTCCATACACTTATCGATCATCACATGGAACCCAATACGCCCCTAAGAAGATCTTTTGTTTCATCAGATGATCAAACTGTGATTGTCTGTCCAAATTGCAAATTTGTAAAACCATTATCGGTATCGCAATTTCGTGATCGTAAACATATCCTTCAGATTAAGTGCAAATGTGGACACACCTTCAAGGTGCAATTGGAGTTTCGTCGGTATATTCGGAAAAAAGTCGATTTAGAAGGTGAGTGTGATCTGGATAGTACTAAAGGTGAAAAGTGGAAAGTAACCTTAGTTGATATATCTTTCGGAGGCGTTTGTCTGGAATTAGACATACTACATAATTTTAAGGTAGGTGAACAGGTTGCACAGTTAGGTGATATGAGTAGTGTTAAGTAGGACAGCGAGCAGATAGGCCGTAAGCCAAAAGGTTGAAGGGATCGAGCCCCGTAATATTCCATGTTGGAAGGACGACATTGTTTGATCGATGGAAGTCAACACAGTCATCGGTGCTACAGGCAATGTGGTGATTGCTTCCCGGGGTCGGTGACCACGGCATGTCTGACATTATGATTATACGGGAACCCGGGAGGCCCTGTGTTTCTTTCGGAGTAATGAGAGTATACCGGACAACTGAAGAGGGGGGAAGGCAAATAAAGCACAGGGAGTCGGATAGTCTCGTAGTACCGATGAAGGCGGGTAATGCCGCTGGAGGAAAGGAGGCGTCAAATGAAAGACGAGCTATGGGCGTTCTGTTTTTGTATTAGAGGAACCGGTCTACTCGACCTCTATTTCGGGTAGTCGCCGTCACTCATCCTCGACATTAATATTGCCACAACGAAGATGATCAACGTTGTCTTCCTGACTCCTCTCATTGACGATGACACCTACAATCAAGAGTAAAAAACTTGATATATACCGCGATATATATTATATTTTACCTGTCAAGCTATTTTAGCTAATAGGTGGTGAAAATGGAAACAGCAAAACTATTTCAAAATGGTCGTAGTCAGGCGGTACGCTTGCCTAAAGAGTTTCGATTCAAAGGTAAAGAGGTATACATTCATAGAGAAGGTTCAAGGGTGATCTTGTCGGAAAAACCCAACTCTTGGGATGATTTCTTTTTTTCAGACAATCAGACAACTCCTGATTTTATGCAGGACAGAGAACAATTAGAAATTGAAGAAAGGGATATTTTTAAATGATTCGTTACATGCTCGATACGGATATTTGCAGCTATGTTATTCGAGAACGTCCCTTGGAAGTCTTTGAAAAATTCAAAAAAGTTGAAGTGAACCAGCTTTGTATATCCACAGTTACTTATGCAGAACTCATTTATGGCGTTGAGCACTCATCATCAAGAAAAATTAACAGGCCAATAATTGATGATTTTGTTCGGCATCTCGACATTATTGCATGGGACGAGGAAGCAGCAGAGCACTACGGAAAGATAAGGGCATTTCTTCGGGTAAAAGGTAACATTATAGGCTCTATGGATATGATGATTGCTGCTCATGTTAGAAGTCGAAATATGATCCTCGTTACAAATAACGACAAACATTTTAAACGAGTCCCTAAGCTTCGCATTGAAAATTGGGTAGCAAAATAAAGCAATGGAAAAATGGAGAAAAACCTACTTATCACCAAACAAGGAGGCTATTCGAAATGTATTCTCGGACAGGCTCCTAGGCTGACGTTGTATGGTTCTTTACCGGTGACAAATCAGACCAGTTGCCAGATAGGTCTAACTGATTGGTCGGAAAGTGGCTGCATATCACGGTTTAAGAAAAATGCAGTTTTAGGGTCTAAACATTTAGCATAGTCAGCCTTATAGCATTCCATCGCTTTAACTGTCGCGGCATCACAAAGAGGAGTGACACGCTCCTGTTTCCCATAACAAGGAGTTACACGGGCTTGTCTTGCTGAACGCCTTGCCCCTTGGTTCTGAAAACTACCAGTGGGGAGCAAAGCCAGACCCAGATGGAAAATTAATTCAAATACCCTACAAATTTTCATATACAATTCGCTCCAACTCCTGAACGCCATATAGAGGCAGTGACAGCAATGTATATCTTATCTTCTGATTTCCCAAAGCGGTTCTTATAGTATTCCCTACTTGTTGCAGACTTGATCGGTTAAGATCAAAGCGAATAGCCAGATTTATGTCTTTATTGTAAACAAACTGTTGCAGTGATTTCAACGACCCACTGGTGCCAGATTTGACCTCAACAGGTAAAACAAGCCCTGCCGAACCGATTACATAATCGACATCGGCATTGCTACTTTTTTTTCCCCGCAACCAGTAATGCAATGAAGGCTGATCAAGACCTCCTGAGATATCGATTAGATGCTGGCCAACAAACTGCTCGGCGATTCCTCCCTCATTGACTAGCTGCCTTTCATCAAAAGTCGCCATAGTTCGCCAGTCATAACCACAAATATGATTGACCATCCCAATATCCATAAAGATAATTTTATATACGCTATCAGAGCTTTCAGCAGCCAAAGGAAGACCTGTTCAATGGTTATGCTTCACTTGATGGCATATTCTAGCCTTGGCAAGCAAAGAGTTACCTTTTTTACCTGAGCGGCAGGATCCTCTCTGAACATATTGGTATACTTAACCTTTTCCCCCATTATCGCCACTTTTTGTGCTTGGCTTTGATATTGTCTACATCAATTCAGATAATTTTGATTTATCCTGACACCTATGTAAACACCAAATAAACTGCCTATAAAACTAACCAGATAGGCGGTCATAATACCTACATGGGCCCCTAACCACCAGCCAGCCCAACCAAAGATCGTTATGCTAAACAAAAGAATGATTTTTCTCATATTATTGTCAATGAACTTTTTCGTTTATAAGATTCGTTCACCACGTTAGTACGTTGCCATTGTAGGTAAAATGCGAAAATTGTTTTTTTAAACGCTGAAAGTTAAGGCTAAATGAAGATCAATTTTACTCCATGACTTTCGAGGAAGGTTTTAGTCTTGCTGCAAACGGGGGCAGTTGTTTTCAGTGCAATACCCACTGAAAGTGGAGCGGTTCTTATTTTGCAGAGCTTCTCAAGAATCTTCTTGCCATCTGCCATAATGATTCGGCTCTTTCGGTCAATTATGAGAGCGATGGTGCCTTTGTCAATCTGTTCGATGACAGTTCGGGCAGGTAATCCAAATTCTTTTGGGTCTAATATCATGTTCATACAGTCGATTGTTGTGCTGGGAAAGTGGAAATTACATCTTCCGTGAGAAATGGCTTCGGGTTCGATGTGTTGCTTTATCTCCCCAAATTTCTTTTAATCGTGTATCACGACCACACCCCAGCGATAATCTTTGTAGCGTATCAGGTTGTTTTTATAATAGTTTTGATGGTAGCTTTCGTTATCTTTTATGGAATAAATTTCCAGATATGTGAAAAAATACATCCCACAACAGGGTATGACGATAACACTTTGTAATTGGAGAACATATCGGGAACCAGTTCGTTGCTGTCCTGGCGTATCATCTGATCCATGCAGTGTGAAAATGAACACGCTTCTTCTGCTCCTCTCCAGGATATTAAGCAGCTATAAACAATTCTGCATCCAAACAAAGATCATTTACCATATTTTCAGGTACGGATGGTGACTGAGCAAGGGCCAATGCCCGCATGATCAATGCAGCATCGTCCTGACTCAGAAAGCCTTTGGGGAGAGCCTCAGAATAGAGCCAGACACCGGCATCCGGAGGGGTCACGGCGGCTGTAAGCTGCGCCTGATCAGAAGCTTTGACCAGAAGGGCTGATAGCAGTAAGTCAAGCGCCACACCGGCGCAATTCTGATCAAGCAGTACAGTGGCAGCTTTGAATTTTTCTGAGGCTAAAAGCTGTAACCCTGATAGGCCGGGTTCAGCTGTTTTTTGTTCTGTGCCATTGTACAGGATCTGCTGCTCTGCCACTGGAGATCCGCCACCCAATCGTGCAAGTCCTGCCAATGTTCGCATGTCAATAATTGCCACCGGGATTGTTTCAGAAAGTTTTTCAACAATCTGATCATCTTCTGCTGTTACCTGGTCGAGAACCGTGAGAAGCCCACCATCCACACCAAGAATTCGTTCGATGCGCAACCCAAATTGTTGCTGTAACTCTTCGATACAGGCGGTGAGTTCCTGTTCCCGGGTATTATCCGGTAGCGGGCTACCCGATGGATCATACTGATCAACTGTTTCAGCAGGAATATTTTCCGCCTCTTCGTCCACCCGTGTTTTTGGAGTATCCCCCGGAAGATCATCTGCAAGATCATCCGTCAGCGTCTCCAGCAGCTTTTTGGAGACACCAACCACGTCCTGATCACCATCTTCAGCGATTACATTATCAAAAAGATCCTGTTTGGATTGAACCAGAGACAGTACGTGTTCTTCATATGAATCAGCGGCCACCATGGTGATCAGCTGTACCGTTTTGGTCTGGCCGAGGCGATGAATCCGGCCATTACGCTGTTCAAGGACAGCAGGATTCCAGGGAACATCAAGATTAACCAGCACAGAGCCGGCTTGCAGATTGAGCCCAAGACCACCGGCATCAGTGGAAAGAAACACCTGGACACTGTCATCGTTTTGAAAAGCGTCCATAAGATCGCCACGTCTTGCCGTCGGAACACTGCCATGGAGGGAGACATAGCCGATATCCATCTGCCTCAGCCTGCTTTCCACCATTTGTGTCATCATCCTCCACTGGGAAAAAATGACAACTTTCAACCCGGACTGCAGACACACCTCTTCCAGAATAGCTTCGAGTTCATCGATCTTTGGTGAACCTTCTGTTTCCTTGTCCACAAGGCCGGCGGCATCACAGGCCATTCGTGCCTGCTGTAGAGCTGCCATCAACTTATTTTTCTCAGTTGGTGTCAATGGCCTGCGTTTTGCGATGGTGGCTAGTCGCCCCGCTGCATTCATGGCGGAATCATGCAGGTCTATCTGCTTTTCAGTCATTGCCACATCGATTTGAGAGGTGATTCTGTCGGGAAGCTGATCTTTGACAATTTTCCGATCACGGCGAATCATCACCGGTTCCAGACGTTTACGCAGCATGGAAAGATTACGATAGCCAAGAACCTTATCCCTTTTATCGGTGATATGAAAATCTATCATATAGCGCCAGAGAGGCCCCAGGATTTTGGGATCAATGACCTGCATCAGACTGTACAGATCCTCCAATCTATTTTCCAGCGGTGTACCGGTAAGTACGAAGGCGTAGCGGGAAGAGATCTGTTTAACAGCGGAGGCGATCTTGGTGCGCCAGTTTTTGATGCGCTGTGCCTCATCAAGGATTATGAGATCCGGGCTGATGGTTTCACTAATAAACGAGAGATCACGCAGAAGCAGTTCGTAATTAAGAACAAAAAAGTTACAATCACGGCGATATTGCACTCCCCGCTGTGATGGTGAGCCTTG
>DEIL01000137.1:0-2056 GCA_002352445.1 Desulfobulbaceae bacterium UBA2775 | reverse complement strand
CCCTCGTATTCCTTCAGCCAGACGGCAGCACTGATGGCCTGTAGAGTTTTACCAAGGCCCATATCATCGGCCAGAAGGGCACGTCCGGTTCCGGCAAGAAAGGAGACGCCTTCAATCTGATAGGGATAAAGCCTGGCTTTTACTCCCGGTATTCTGCGACTGTTCTGGATCTGCTTTTTGATTTCGACAGATCGCTGTCTATGACTGATACCCGTGGCAACCTGTTTTGCAAAAGAAACTGCATCTTCACCAATGTAAATATCTCTGCGATTATCCGTCATATCCATAAAGTGAAAAAAATCTTCAGGCAGCCGACCACTAAAAATGCCAGCGGCAGAGAAATAATTCTCTAGTAAATCCTGTTGTTCATCCGTCACTTCAGCTGGTCGATGGATCATGATCTGTGGTGCATCATCTACATCCCAGGCAAGATAGACATAGGGAAACGGGGCTGGCTCTTGTTGAAAAATCTCAAATTGCGGGTGCTTACTGATCTTATGAAGAACCGCTTCAATATGTTTGCAGGTACCAAGCTGATTGGTGGCAAAATCCGGACAGGTACAGTAATTGGCACGCTGATGCAAACTGCGGATGGTTACTCGATATTTTTTTGAATAATGGGACGCTCCACCAAGAGACTCCGCATTCCAGTTGCCAAACCAGAGATCCCTGCCGCCCTGACACACAACTTCCACCTCCGACCGACCCCGTTTGATGCGATTTTTTATGGCACCATCGGTAGCAGTGAGCAATTTGTCTGTTTCACCATACTGGTCAGCATATTTACAGAGAACAGCAACCACATGACGGCACACTCCGTTTGCAAAAACTTCACGGCATTCACAGTTGAAAGTGAGAATATCTTCAGACAATCTGATGGTGACAATTTCCGGGATATCAGCATCTTCCCCTTCAACCTGCCCCCAGAGAACATCCCCGTTATGGTCAATATCCATCACTTTGTTTTCCCGATGATCTTTTAATCCATCTCTAATTGTATTTTTATCAGCAATGGATTGTAATTTTTCCTGATCAAAGCAGAATTGATTGCTGCTGTTCTTTTCCTGTGGTTGGGTCATTGTGAAGTGCTCTTTGTTTTGGCTGATGAATTTATAATCTTATTGTGTAACAGGATAATTATGGTAACAGGATTTTTGCTTTTCCACCATAATTGAGTTATTGTTATTCTGATGTTTTTTATGAATTATTTTCTGTATGTTATTGCCCGTTTGCTAAGGCAGGGCGGTCTCCACATGAACACAGATACACTGCAGAAAACTACCGCTCTTTTCGGCTCATCTGCTCTCTTTATTTGAGAAAGGTGCGGCGGGAAGCCTCCTTGCGAACCGTAATCAGCATCTTGGCCCCCTGCTGAGAGCTGGGGCACTTTCTTATCTGAACATCCTTACCGATAAAATCCCCTTTCAGAGGTGAAAATTGACAGCAAACTGGGATAATTTGGAAGCAAAGAGTGGGATTTCATTGTTATCATGGTCTATACCCAATTCATGACCGTATAAGGGCAGAGCTGCTTCAAGTCTCAACGTGTCTCCTGCGCCAAGCCCGATAGGTACGCCGCCTTCTTCCATCAAAAGCCTCCAGATGAAAAGAGCGTGTTCGTTCTCTATAAAAAGTTCAAGTCCCAGGGGTTCCCCTGTGTATCCTGTTCTTGCAAGGTCTGTCTCAACACCTTTGATATCAACGATACTTAAAAAATTCCTTGCCGGTTCGGGCATTTCCCAACCGCCAAATTCGACAATTTTTGCATCAAGGCTCTGGTGTTTTTCAAACAATACAGTTTTTAGAGGTTCGCTCATGGGAATCTCTCAGTTTGATTGTGGTTGCAAGCGGAAAACGCAAAAGTTTTTTTACATTTAAGAATAAAAGCCGTAATAATAGCTGCGTCTGTCAATAAACTACGAGGCTGTGTATGAAATTGAACCAATTCTGTGGAAATAAGATTAATAGGCTTAATAGGTTAATAATAAAAGAGAGTCATGGTTGATGGCGTCGACAAAACCCAAATATTTCGCCATTTCGTCATTCCCGCCTGCGC
>DEIL01000130.1:25894-41304 GCA_002352445.1 Desulfobulbaceae bacterium UBA2775 | reverse complement strand
TTCGCCCCTTCATTAAATATGGCTATATTCAGGATGCAGATCAGGATGACCTGCCAATTTTCGATGATATTGATACGATCGACGATTTGAACGCTATTGCATACGGCATTGACACTTTTCTCGATACATTCACTTATGGCAAAAACAACATGGAGAGGCGCCGTGAATATGCTTATCTGAAAATTGATCAGGCTTATGATCTGCGAAATGAAGCATCTGATGAACCGTTTTCAGACATCTATACTCAATTGGGCTGGAGACCGACAAGAAGATCAAATCTCTCCTATAAAAGCTACTATGATGTCTATGACAACAGTTTTGCCAGCCATATCCTTGAAAGTGGTTATACCAACAGCAGAGGAGACTATTTCAGCCTCGATTACAGCTATAGGCCGGAAGATGAAATTAAACAGATCAACGCCCAAATCAGAACACGAATCTTCAACAGCTGGATTGTGGGAGCTGGGATAAAACATTCAATCGAATTCGACCAGACCGATGAAGCTATTGCTTCGCTGACCTACCAGGCACTATGCTGGTCAATCAGACTTGAAGCCCTGTATACACCATATGATACAACTTTTACTGTCCTGTTCGATCTGGCGAATATCGGCAAATCGATAGGGTTTAAATATTAACTGCAATTTATGAGCTTGTCAGAGAGTAAGCATTTTGTTCAAAATGTATTCTCAGACAGGCTCCCAGGGAAAAAATCCCCTGGTACACGGTACACGATACAATTACCGACAGAATCTTTTTCGAGGCATTAACACTGGATGCACTTTGATATTTTTAACGGCGATGCCGACGGTATTTTTGCTCTCCACCAGATACGTCTGGAAAATCCCCAACCGTCAGCATCATTGATTACCGGAGTGAAAAGAGACATTGCCTTACTGTCCCGGGTAGCTGACAAAAAAAACTGTTCTTTCAGTGTATTTGATATCTCCCTGGACTCCAATCGGTATTTCCTGGATACGTTGTTGGCCAATAACAACTCGGTTGAATATTTTGACCATCATTTCGCCGGCAGCATACCTGACTCACCTCTCCTCCATTATAAAATCGACGTCTCACCTGAAACCTGCACTTCGCTCATTGTCAACAGTTTGTTAGGCGGGAGAAACAGCCTATGGGCAATCTGCGGAGCCTTTGGAGACAACCTGCACCAACAGGCACAGCAGCTCGCAGATGATTCCTCCCTGACCAAACTCCAGACACAGCAATTGCAGGAGATGGGCGAATTATTCAATTATAACGGCTACGGATCCACTGTTGCTGATCTCCACTTTCACCCGGAGGAACTGTACAGAGCAGTACATGACTTCCAGGATCCTTTTGATTTCTTCACCTCCTCACCGATCCTCAGCACCTTACGGAAAGGCTTTAAGGATGATCTGGCAATGGCACTAGATCAAAAAGAGTATCCGGTCAATGGAAAAAACAGAGTCTATCTCTTTCCAAATGCCCCCTGGGCCCGCAGAGTTCAGGGTGTTTTTTCTAACTTGAAGGCTCGTGAAGAAACCATGGCCGCCCATGCTCTCATTGTTGAAAATGAAGATCTCACTCTCAGAGTCAGCCTGCGCGCTCCCCTGGCTGACCGTCGTGATGCAGACACTCTCTGTAAGCTTTTCCCGACAGGCGGAGGAAGAGCTGCTGCAGCCGGCATTAACAGCATGCCGGCCTCAATGCTCGATAATTTTCTTGACCAGTTGAACACAGTTTACCCATAACCCGAACAGGTCGGAACCTTTTAAAATGCCCGGATAAGCAGTTTCACAAAATCGATTTCGATCTCAGGAGATTTCATCATCAATCCTCCTCACCACTCCCGGATAATCCTGCAAGTTCTTTTTCAGAGTACTCTCTTGTTGCTTATATGGATTTCTACCGGCGTAGCTCAGGAGGGCTCCAAAGCCGCTGACCATGTCACCGATAAGCAGCTCATTGATATCAACAGTACAAAATATCAACAGTTTTTTCAGGAACTGCAGGATAAGCATCACTTCAAAGAGGAAAATTTACAGCACCTCTTTGAAGGAGTTCGTATTAATCGCAAGGTTCTCGAACTCATGGATCGCCAGTGGGAATCCAAACCCTACTACAAGTACTGGCCACTCTTCATAACACCTGCCGTTATTTCAAAAGGTAAAGAAGAACTAAAAAAACACAGGCTGCTCTTTGACAATATCGAGAAACAGTTTGGTGTGGATCGGGAGTTTATTGTCGCGATCTGGGGGATTGAATCAAGGTTTGGCACCAACATGGGAGGGTTTGCACTTTTTCAGGCCCTTAACACCCTCTTTGACGCATATCCCCGCAGATCAGAGTTCTTTCGAAAAGAGCTGATTCAATATCTCCTGCTCTGCAGAGAGAATAACATCGACCCGCTCTCCGTCAAAGGTTCTTACGCCGGCGCCTTCGGGCAGGCCCAGTTTATGCCGTCAAGCTTCAATGAATACGCTGTGGATTTTGATGGCGACTCCCGCCGTGACCTTATTTCCTCTGATGCTGATATTTTTGCATCCATAGCCAACTATCTAAAAAAATTCAAGTGGGTGCTTCATGGGCCTGTATTTGTAGAAATCGGCAATGAGCTGAAAGCAGGTATACTTTATGACACCTATAAAAAAGGAAGGAAGGGAAGAGTGAACTGGCGTATTGTTGCCGAAGTGCAGGATCGTAACCTGGTTCCTCCGCAAAACAATGACCAGTTGTCAATTATAGGTTTGGAGAAATCTCCTCTGTTTGGCGGGGGAAAACGCTTTGTCGCCGGATACCCCAACCTGCACGCCATAACGGAATACAATCACAGCAATAAATATGCGATGGCCGTAGCCGAAATGGCTGCAGCCTTTAAAAAATAGCGCCGCCAGTTCCCTCATATGACCCGCCCTCAACAGTTAAAGACCCTCCCCTTACTTCTCCTCCTCTGCTCATTTATTGCTTTGGCAGGGTATCTTTTTTTCAGCTCAGACATATACAAGCCTCTCCACCATATCGAATTGGATAAAGCACCGGCATTTACTGATGATACGGACTACCAGTCCTTACTCTCCGCAGCTCAAAGCCATATTGAATTTCTTGAGAAAAACGGCAGCGCTGGTGTTACTTCGACCTTTGGAGAAATACGCATTCCTATAAGCTGGTTAGTTGAATCCCTTGAGGCTTTTACAGAGAAAATCAGACAGAACCCAACGCCCCGGGCATTGCAGCATTTCATCGTTGAAAATTTTACTATTTATCAGGCCGGCGGAAGAGAAGGCAACAAGGGAAGACAAATGCTGGTGACCGGATACTATGAACCTGTATTTGAAGGCAGTCTCACTAAAACTGCTCCCTACCTCTACCCGATTTACTCTCCACCCGACGACCTGGTGAAAGAGAAAACAAACGATGCAGATATAACCCGCACCGGTAGAATCACTGACAATGGTTTCAGCAATTACTGGAGTCGGTCAGAGATCGACACACTCGATGTCATAAAGGGATATGAACTCGCCTGGCTCAAGGATCCATTTGATGCTTTTCTCCTCCACGTCCAGGGATCCGGTCGAATCAGGTTCCCCGACAACTCTGTCAAAGCAGTCCGATTTGCATCCTCTAACGGGCTCGAATACAACAGTATCGGGAAACTACTGGTTGATGAGAAGAAAATGTCCCTGGAAGATGTTACTATCCCTGCAATCCGCAATTATTTGAGACAACACCCGGAACAACTGCAGAGAATCCTTCACCATAACCCCCGTTTCATTTTCTTTAACTGGGGTGATACTCAGGGCCCCAGAGGAAGCAGCGGCGCCGTGCTAACCCCGGGCAGATCAATTGCAATCGACAATTCGGCTCTTCCCAATGGCGCAATCGGTTTTCTATCAACAAAACAACCTGTGGTAAACAAGCAGGGAGAGATTATCAACTGGAAACCTTTAAACAGATTTGTCTTCCCCCAGGACTCGGGATCGGCCATAAAAGGTACAGGACGTGTAGATCTTTTCTGGGGCCATGGCGACTTTGCAGAACTTGCGGCAAATCATATGAAAGAAGATGGCGAGCTTTACTTTCTTGTAAAAAAACGTCCTGACAACCAAAAGTGATGGTCTGTGAGAATCGATTGAACAGACTTTTCCCTCAACCAGTGTTTGCAAGAAGAGCAAATCGCTGCCAGAAATCAGGGAACGACTTTGCTACACACCCTTCCCCGGTAATTTTAATTCCTGGAACTCGAAGTCCTGCAACAGCCAGGCTCATAGCCATCCTGTGATCCTCATAAGTTTCCATCTCCGCCCCCCTGAGATTTTTTCCACCGTCTCCATGAATGACCATGCTATCTTCATATTCGTCAACCTTCGCCCCAAGTTTGCCAAGTTCTTTCACCACAGCGGACAATCGATCACACTCTTTTATACGCAGATGAGCTATATTGCTGATCACAGTATCACCATGGGCAAAGGCGGCGACTACCGCCAGGGTTGGCACAACATCAGGCATATCTCCCATATCCACGGTTATTCCCTCCAGGCGCTCAGACCCTTGCAGAGCAATTCCATTTCCGGATCTGCTCACCTCGCAGCCCATACGTCCCAAAAGAGGTACCAGCATTGCATCTCCCTGAAGAGAAGGTACAGGTACATTTGCAACAACTACCCTCCCGCCGGTCACCGCAGCAGCAGCCCAGAAATAGGATGCGTTTGAGGCATCGCCCTCAACTTCATAATCCCTCCCTTGATAGCACCCTTGAGGAATAGAGAAATGACTAAAATCCGGTGATGCTTGCACCTCTATGCCAAAATTGGACATCACTGCCAGGGTCATAGCCACATAAGGTTTTGACAACACCGTCCCTTTCACGTGCAGAACAGCGGGTTGCCGGGCATAGGGTGCGACCAGCAGGAGCGAGGAGAGATACTGGCTGGATTTTCCCTCCGGTAATACTGTAGTGCCGCCGCTTATACCATGTGCATTGATTTTAAGGGGAGGGCAGCCGCTGCCTTTCATGGAAACTATGTCAACCCTCCATCCCCTCAAGGCATCTATCAGCGGACTGATAGGCCTCTCATACATCCGTTCGTCCCCGTCAATTATAAAGGTCGACTCTCCCAGGGAGGCCACTGAGGTCAAAAAACGGGTAGCAGTTCCATTATTTCCAAGATAGATTGGCCCGTCACTTGATTGAATCACTCCTCCATTACCACGAATACACCATTCATCACCCTTATCGATTAAAACCCCCATCTGAACCAGGGCTTGGGAAGAGTATTCCGTATCTTCACTTTCAAGAGGACCGATAAGCCGGCTGTCCCCCGAAGCAAGGGCTGCCGCAATGAGGGCCCGCTGGGTCAGACTCTTTGAGCCGGGTACGTATATCCTTGCATCTACCCTGGGTATTGGCTTGATTTCTATCATAGTTTCTATTCTTTCATTTCCTGATGGTCTCGTAAAATATCCCCTGCTGCGAAGTGATTTTATTTATCCATCATTAATTGACAGCCCACCGATGATAGATCTTATCGATGGAAGGTTTTCATCGACCACATACTTGCTTATACCTTCAACAATCTCTTCACTCACTCTCGGATTTATAAAGTTCGCGGTACCAATCTGTATCGCAGATGCCCCGGCAAGGAGAAATTCCAGTGCATCTTCAGTCGTTTCAATGCCGCCTACACCTATAACCGGGATGGATACAGAAGACGCCACCTGATAAACCATCCGCAAAGCTACCGGTTTAATAGCGGGGCCGGAAAGGCCTCCGATGACATTAGCCAGAACAGGTCGTCTGGTTTTCAGATCAATAGCCATCCCTATCAGAGTATTGATCAGGGATATGGAATCGGCACCACCATCTTCAACAGCCCGGGCCACAAGGGTAATGTCAGATACATTTGGCGACAGCTTGACCATCACAGGTACATCAGCACCCTCTTTTACAGCCTTTGTCACGACTGCTGCCATGGACGGATCAGTACCAAAAGCAACCCCTCCTTTTTTAACATTGGGGCAGGATATATTCACCTCAATCCCGGCAATCCCCGGAACCCCGACCAGCCGCTCTGCAATTTCCCTGTATTCAGCCAGAGAGTCTCCCAGGATATTGACAATAACCGGTATATTGAGACCGGCAAGATAGTCCATTTTTTCCGAGATAAATCTATCAACCCCGACATTTTGCAAACCTATGGCATTGAGCATTCCACATGCGGTTTCAACAATACGCGGAGGAGGATTCCCGGGACGCGGATGAAGAGAAATACCTTTTACAATTACCGCCCCCAGTCGATGCAGGTTCATAAGATTTTCAAATTCTCTTGCATATCCAAAGGTACCCGAGGCTGTCATCACCGGATTAGCTATCTCAAGGGAGCCGATATTAACACGCAAGTCAGGAAAAATGTCTTCCCTGTTGTCTACGAATTCCATATCAATTCCTCCGCATTAAAGACAGGGCCATTAAGACATACATGGGTATAGGTTCCTTTCTTTGTCATCCTGCTACATCCAAGACAGGCCCCCATGCCGCAGGCCATGACACTTTCAACCGACACCTGACACTGCATGCTGCCGGACTTGCATATGCTATAGACCCTGGCCATCATCGGCTCCGGCCCGCAGGCATAGACGGTATATCCAGGATGCAGATCAAGAGATTTCAGAAGATCTGTGACATACCCCTGATGTCCGTATGATCCATCATCCGTTGCTAAACCCAGCCTCAAACCGAACTGCCTGAAATCATTAACAAGCGGTTCTACCTCTGATCTTTCCCTGCCGCCAAGGATAATATGGTCATTGCTGCAATCAGTTTTCAGTCGACAGATACTCTTGGCAAGAAAGAGCATTGGAGCTATCCCCAATCCACCACCGATAATTATGGCAGGAGAATTTTTCTTTATCCGGAACCCTCTACCCAACGGCCCAAAAACCGACATTATCTCCCCTGCCTTAACACGTGCAAGCATATCCGTTCCTCGACCAACCACTTTAAAATAAATCTGGAACTGGCCATTGGCGCTTGTCTGATGAATTGAAAATGGCCGTCTCAATAGAGGGTCTTTGGCAAGTCCGGTGCGAATCATAACAAACTGGCCGGCTTTGGCTGCCCCAGAGATATCAGGGGAATCAAGAGTTAAACGATAGTTTTTCGCCGATAATTGCTCAACACGTGATACGGTTGCTTTTTCCTGGTATTGTGACATAGTTAGCGATACACTTGATGTAATTATTGTTTTAACTGCTTAGGGGCTGTAGGGAAATAACATGGCTGATATTGCGCTTAGATTTGGGTTGTATTTGGATGTTGTGATTGAAAAAAACCGCAGGCGTAGCTGGCTACGTTGAGGATTTTACGATTGAACAACATTCAAAGATAACCCGAAGATAAGATGCAAGATTGGCCAAGTTATTTTTTTACAGCCCCTTAGGTAGATAGGCTTAGCTACCGGGATCATAACGCTTAATCTAATCAGATAATTTATTCGTAAAATGTACACTGAAACCATTCTTCTCATAATCCCAGCCCTTTTCGGCGCAATAATAGGCAGCTTTCTCAATGTCGTCATCCTGCGACTTCCTGAAAAAGATGCCTCTATTGTTTTTCCCGCTTCACATTGCCCCAAATGTCTGAATAACCTTTCATGGTATGAAAATATTCCTGTTTTAAGTTACATTTTTCTTCGCGGGAAATGCTCACATTGCCATACATCCATATCCCTTCAATACCCTGTAGTAGAAATACTGACTGCCCTTCTTGCAGCCGCAGTCTGCTTTAAATTTGGTTATTCTCTACAGGCTGGTGGCTATTTCATTCTTGGTGCAGCCCTTCTGGTAATCATCTTCATTGACATCCATCACCAGATCATTCCCGATATAATAAGCCTTCCAGGAATTATCCTTGGCTTTCTCTTTTCACTGGTTAACAGCAGCGTAACCTGGCAAAGTTCTCTGATCGGCTTACTCCTCGGCGGGGGCGTTCTCTACACTATCGCCTTCATCTACTTCTTCTTACGTAAACAGGATGGCATGGGAGGCGGGGACATCAAACTCCTTGCTATGTTGGGAGCATGGCTTGGATGGCAGTCTCTTCCATTTGTCATCCTCATGAGTTCATCTGCCGGTTCTATTGTCGGGCTTATTGCGATGAGATGGCAAAAAAAAGGTGGCAGCACCAGAATCCCTTTTGGCCCCTTTCTATCAATTGCAGCCTTGATCTATATTTTTTACTCGGAGAAAATTCTCTACTTTTATCATCTTTATGTCACGGGACAATGGCCCTGAGACTGTACAAGCTAAGGTCTGTCAAGCAATTCCCGGGCAAGCTGTCTCCCCTTTTCCAAAGCAACAGTCCGCTGCTCCCTGTTATGCCCATATCCCGGGTATCTTTTCCGAAACCATGAATTTTCTTCCTTACGAACCATTTTCCCCCGCATCTGCATAATCAGGCCGATAGTTCGCCACGGTTCGCGTATGAGATGAGTAAATACAATGGGAGCTCCAATCACACCGGCGCCACATTTTTTAAGCCGTCTGCGAAGTCCCCAGTTATGTACACGCCAATACGCCCTGCATGATATAAATGGAATCACATGCTGACCACCGCATACATCCCTACCGTACCGGTCTAAAAATTCAAGGACAGGACTGCTTGGATGATACGACCATGTAGGCCCGGCAATAATCACTCTGTCCCAATTCCCGTAACACTTTTCATCTATTGGCTTAATTTCAGATCTTATCTGAAAAAACGTCTCAATTGTCGCTTTAATCAATCCACCATAGGACTTGAATGGGAAATCATAAGGTGAAACTGGAACCAGTCGCTGCATAGTCACTTCTATACCTTCACTTTCCAGCCCTTCAATAAACTTATTCAGCATAAGTTTTGTCTGGCGGGTAAAGGAATAAAATACTATCAGTACCTGTTTTTTATGCAATGGCAGTTCTCTTTTACCTTAGAATTTATTTTCTGTGTTTTTATACCCTTCAAGTTAACAAAAAAAAAAGCCCCCGACAAGTCGGAGGCCTTTTTAAAACACTATCAACAAAGAATAGCTTATGCTTCTACTTCGTGTTCAACATCCACCGCAATCTTGTACATTAAAGTTACAAGCAGGAATCCGGTAGCCCAGATGCCTAGAGTAATACCGACTTCATTTGCAGTC
Organism: Desulfobulbaceae bacterium UBA2775; assembly: GCA_002352445.1. Lineage (GTDB taxonomy): Bacteria > Desulfobacterota > Desulfobulbia > Desulfobulbales > Desulfocapsaceae > Desulfomarina. The sequence goes on along the minus strand of DEIL01000130.1, from coordinate 32,149 downwards.
GGATAATATTCTACAATTTCATGCAGCGGATTGACAACCAGTCCACCCAGAACAAATCCGAGCCCCTTGTCAAGCCAGAGGGCCGTAAAAATCATAGCACAACCGATTCCAACCCATAGATCTGTTTGAACTTTTTTGATTTTCATATAAGCAAAAAGTCCAAGTCCGCCAAAACAGAGCAATACTGAACTCCACATAAACGGTACAAGGTTATTATACACAACACCATGATGCTCAAGCCCAAAGAAAAGATATTCAAGGGAATGCTTATGCCCGGGAATATTGGAATAGTACCCAACGAAGAACTCCAGGAGTACAAAAAATGCATTAATGAGAGCTGCATACATGATAATAGTGGTCAATTTGCTGATTGCCTCTTTCCCTGCATCAAAATTGGCCACCCGCTTCATGACAAGACACGCAATAACGATCAATGCGGGACCGGCGGCAAAAGCGGACGCGAGAAACCTGGGTGCAGTAATCGCGGAGAGCCAGAAATGACGCCCGGGCAGACCACAATAGAGCATTGCCGTTACAGTATGAATTGAAACTGCAAAGGGAATTGAAAGATAAACAAAGAAATATACCCATTTAGGTGGTTTAACCTGTTTACGCTCTGCCGTAAGAATAACCCAGGCACAGATAACATTAAGTCCAAGATACCCCAGCAATACAACCATATCCCAGAACAACATGGAGTTCGGGGTCGGGTGCAGCATCATGTTCAGGCCACGCAACGGCTGACCAATATCAGCCATAATGAACATAAGGCACATAACGATCGCCGAAATGGCCAGAAACTCACCAAGAATAGTGAGACGGCCAAATACCTTGTAATTATGAATATAGTATGGAAGAACGAGCATCAACCCTCCCGCAGCAACACCAACGAGAAAGGTAAACTGAGAAATATACAGTCCCCAGGACAGATCACGCCCCATACCGGTCAATCCGAGGCCAAAGAGATATTGTCTGATATAACAGATCGCTCCGACTGCTACGAACGCGCTTAAAAATGCAAGCCACATCCAGTAGCGAGAGTTTCCTTTAAACACTTTTTCAATCATGACATCCTCACACTATGTAAAAGACTGATGGTTTAGTTCCAAGGGAAGGCTTCCTCTGGATCGTATTCTCCTTGTCAAGCACCTCGCGAATCTCAGACCCGGGATCATTGAGATCACCGAAAACAATTGCACCGGATTCCTTGACAGCTTCCAAGCACGCGGGCTCTTTCCCAAGTGCAATACGCTCACCACAGAAGTTACATTTTTCGACCACACCCCGCATACGGCTGGGGAAGTCAGGATTATACTCCTTGATATACGGACGCGGATTCTCCCAGTTAAAACTCCGGGCACCATACGGGCAACCCATCATACAGAAACGGCAGCCGATACAGCGATGAAAGTCCATGGCAACAATACCATTTGGCAGTCGATACGTTGCCTGTGTTGGGCAGACCCTCACACAGGGCGGCTCATCGCAGTGATTGCACATAACCAGAAAATCATTTTCTTTTCGAATTTTTGAAGAATGACTGCTGGAATGTTCTGGGAAAACATTTTCAAATGGAGCTTTCCAGACCCATTTGATCTCACTCTTCTTATTGTCGATCTGCGGAACATTATGAACTTTATTACAGGCAGCAATTGCTTTATCGAGCAGTTCAGGTTTACCGTAAAATTTACGCATATCAACCACAAGCCCGAGACGAACACCTTTGGGTGCTTCTTCTACACCGTGGGGGACCGCTTTATGAGCATCAGCTGGGGCTTCATGACCCGTTGCAGCACCATGTTCTGAAGAGGCTATCGCTGGAGAGGACGTCAACTTGACAACCGCAGGAGCACTGATGCCGGCCAGTGCCGTTGCACCGGCTACCTTCAGAAATTTTCTTCTTTGCTTATCCATTAGTGTGTCTCCTTCTTCAACGCAGCCTCTTCCGGGGTCAAATGACAATCCCAGCAGAAAGGCTTGACAGAGGTGTAGTCGTGACAGGTGTCACAGAATTTTTCCTTGCTTGTGTGACATTGCATACAAGCCATTTGCAAACCTTTACGATATTGCTTACCGCCTACTGTGATAACATCACGCTCCCCATCCCGCAGGACTCCATCTCTCCATTCGTTTAACAGCACCATATGTCTATCCCGCATTTCGGACGCAGGAGCTACACACTCTTTCTCCCCTCCCGGCGGCAATTCAGGTTTTGGTACAGGGCTTGCGGTGGAAAAAGCATTAAACCAGAGCGGAAAAGTGACAAAGAGAACAAATATGACCAGTCCCGGTATGATAAATCTTTTATTGTACATAAAATATACTCCTCTATTCTGATCAGGATTTAGAAGACCATCGTCCGGAGACCTTCTTCAAGCTCACCACGAGTCTCATCTTCCTGGACAATTGCGTTGGCAACAAGCTCAGTCACACCACAGACACCAACTTCCGGTGTCCAGTAGTCGTTCAGAGAAGTCAGTGTCGCTCTATCGATTGCACAAACACATGAAAGCATATTCACTCCATGTTTCTCATGGACATACTTCACAGCATTTGCCCGAGGCAATCCTGCCCGCATCCTCAATTCCATAATTTCATCGGTATTCAAACCTGTCCCGGAACCACAGCAGAAGGTCTGTTCCCGAATGGTATTTTCAGGCATTTCAACCCAGTCAACCACATGGTCAAGGATATATCGAGGCTCATCAATAAGTCCCATCGCCCGTGCAGGGTTACAGGAATCGTGGAACGTTGCCTTTATATGACTGTTGCGACTCTTATCAAATTTGAGTTTTCCATGCTTAATGAGATCGGCCGTAAATTCACTGATATGTACCATCTTGGATGATGCAGCATTTTCGAAGACGGTACCGGTGATTGGTGAAACCGGCTTCTCAAGAAAATCAGCAGGCCCGTTCATGGTTTCCATATACTGGTGTACGACACGCCACATATGGCCACATTCACCGCCAATGATATATTTGACTCCCAACCGTTCGGCCTCTGCATACATCTTGGCGTTCAACTTCTTCATCGCCTCATTGTTGGTAAAAAGCCCAAAGTTGCCGCCCTCGGATGCATAAGTTGACCATGTATAGTCAAGACCAATAGCTTCAAAGAGAAGAAGATATCCCATGGCGGTGTAGAGGCCCGGCTCAGCAAAAACATCAGCAGAAGGTGTGATAAAAAGAATCTCAGCCCCCTTCCTGTTAAAAGAAATGTCTGGTTTAACTCCGGTGAGACTCTCAACGTCTTCCACCAGGAATTCAACATTATCTTTAAACGTATGAGGCTGCAGCCCCATATGGTTACCGGTACGATTTGAATTTGAAACCGGCTCCAGGATCCAGTTGATACCAATACCGACGAGATGCAGCAACTCACGCAGCATCATGGTAATTTCCGCTGTATCGATACCGTATGGACAGAAGATTGAGCAGCGGCGACACTCAGTACACTGATAAGAGTACATAAACCACTCTTTCAACACACTGACGGTCATCTCACGAGCTCCAACCATCCTGCCGAGAATTTTACCGCCAAGGGTAAAATCATTTCTGTATACGGATCTGAGAAGTTCAGCCCTCAGTACCGGCATATTCTTGGGATCACCAGTGCCTAAAAAGAAATGACATTTATCTGCACATGCACCACATCGCACACAGCAATCCATAAAAATCTTCAGGGAACGAAACTTACCGAGACGCTCCTGCAGACCTTTAAGGATTATTTCTTTCCAGCCTTCAGGAAGTTTCCAGTCATCATCTTCAGGCGACCATTCACGTGCATTTGGAAAACTCAGGCCGGACTGGCTGTTGAGATATTCCACTTTATCTTTTTTTGCTACGTATGCATAACTCCCGGGCGTAAACTTCACCGGGATATCCATCCAATCCCTGGTAGGTATTGCTCCTGCGGCCAAGGATGGTCCCTGCACTACGCTTTGCGATAGTTGTTCTAATTTGGGAACTGACATCGTTATCTAATCCTCATAAGCTAGTTTTGGGGTCAACACTGTCTACTCTTCATCCTTTTCTTCATCTTTTTTCGGAGGCAGTTCTTTTTCTACCGGGATGCCGGAATCCACCATAAACTCACGGAATTCATCCTCGTATCCCCCATAGGAATGCGGAATAATTTTCGGATTCCATGGATTCACATGGCGTACAGCACGTGTGTTGTTCTTCATATTCCTGGTCGGACTCATGAACACACCGGCAAAATGCATCAATTTACTGAACGGAAAGTATGCAAGCAGCACACACACCAGAAAAAGGTGAATATAAAAGATAGCCCCGATCTCAGTACCGATAACAGGGGAAAAAGTGACAAGCCCAACTGCCAGTTGCTTGATATTGACAATATCAATCTCGGTGCGGAGAAAATAGCGCATCAAAATCCCGGTGACAGCAATGGCAAAAATCAAAACGAGAGGGAAGTAGTCGTTTACAAGGGAGATAAAGCGAACGTGACGGGTAATCAGCCTTCTGCTGAACAGCAGCACACAACCAGCTAAAAGGCCTATGTCAGTCATGTACCAGGTGGGGGCACCAACCTGAAAAAGGCCATCGCCGAATTCCAGCCAGGCGATCCAGAAAGGCACCGGATCAAGAAAAAGGCGCATATGCCTGATCACAACCATCAGAAAGGAATAGTGGAAAATAATGGCAAACAGCCAGAGCCACTTTGAAGATTCATAGGTAATCTTCGGCCCGTCATGAAGTTCCGATTTTGTGTTTCTGAAAAGGGACCTGAAGGTCACTATTTCAAGAAACATTCTTGCAACCACCTCGGCGGTAGTGTCAGGAGCTTCCAGTCTGTCATGCTTGATGAAATCCAGCGATTTTCCCTGACCACAGGTTGTCTGAATCGAGAATGGCACGGGAGATTTCCCCCATTGAACCACTCTGTAGACAAAGCCACCAAGGAAGATCATCATGGCCAGATACGGCAAAGCTATACCAAAAAGGTACGGCATTCCGGGTATCTGCGATCCGAGCCAAGCAATCAGAATCAAAGCAATGACTGCCAGGAATGAGAAGGCATACTTCATTTCTTACCTCGCTTCAATTAAACTGAGTTTTGGAAACCATGCTGCAGAGCTGATCTTTGCAACACTGAAACCAGTTAAATACCGTTAACCGTCTTAATATTTTTTTTATTATCTCCATCCAGCATGCTGGATGGACACTTACTGTCCGTAAGTATATGATTGCCCGACTTAATCTCGGCAATCCGTACCTGATAAAGACGTTCCCTGCATTGCATATAGATGTCAAATGCCGCTATAACTGCGAGATCAACGCTGAACTCGAAATCATACAACTCACCGACCAGGTGTTGTCTTTCCTTATCAGCAGCAAAAGCTTCTCTGACAATATGTTTCACTGCATTCAGCGGTGCAACTGCCTGCCCCGGAGTGAACTCCTGTACGGCCCGAATGGATATAATCTGTTCGAGTGGCGCGGTAAACTCTTGTGGATCAGCATCTTTTGACAGCAGAAGGAATAGTTTTTGAAGTCCTTCTCTGAAATTTCCACCTACCGGATTTGCAAATTTATCTCTCTCTTTCAGGAAAAAGCCCGAAGACGTGTATGTTGACAAGGTATATTCAACCCATCTGTTTACAATTTTGTCCCCGTGAAACCTGAAGCCTTCTGCAATATCCATATGTAATACAAACCCTTTCAATTAAACTACTTACATCCAGCAAGACACCATCTTACCATAACAGAAAAAACTGAATGGTCATTCACAAATTCACATTTCTATCATTTTTTTTCGGGTTTTTCAAGAATATTTTCCCCGGCAACAGGCCTGAAAGAGAGTATGAAATTATGTCCTCTGCTGATTCTAACGGCTACGAAGCTGAATAATATCCCCTATTATGTTTATAGCCTCTCTAACGTAGGGATCCTCATTTACGTCTTTCAGCCAGGCCTCTGTAGTTACAGGATCATCAACAGCTTTATCGTCCTGATCTGATTCATCACCAGCCCCCCGGCGGTACTTTCGATAGTGTGCACCAACTTTTTCGCGCACCATATGCGCTTCATCTCGCTTTAGCCTCATGTCATCAATACCAATTGAAACACTCGTTTCATCACTTTTCTTTTTCGCCTTCTCTGTCTCTTCCTTGATTATTTTCAATCCCTCATCTTTTTCTGTGCGCACCAGGCTTCTTTTTTGAAGAGTATCAAGATCAAGCTTCTTACCCGGATATGGAGTAAATTCGACAGATTCAATGGAGTCCCA
>DEIL01000130.1:14015-25751 GCA_002352445.1 Desulfobulbaceae bacterium UBA2775 | reverse complement strand
AGAGGGATATGATCATTTAAATCTATTATCGTCTGTACTGTTCCCTTGCCATGGGTATGATCTCCTCCAACCACAACAGCTCTGCCATAGTCCTGGAGAGCGGCCGCAACAATTTCAGAAGCTGAGGCGGAAAACTTATTGACCAGCACCACCATGGGACCATCGTATAAAATGGTCTCATCTTTATCATTTAAGATACGTTTATCGCCAAAACTGTTTTTAACCTGCACCACGGGCCCGGACTCAACAAACAATCCCGCAATATCTACTGCATCAATTAATGCCCCACCACCGTTATCACGGAGATCGAGGACAAGTCCATCAACATTTTTTTTCTTCAGCTCTATTATTTCCTTACGGGTATCCTCCGTCGAGTTCCTTCCATGAGCACCATTGCGAGTGCCCTCAAAGTCTCTGTAAAAACTCGGTATGAGTATATATCCGGTCTTTCTTCCTTCTTCATTCTCAATGACAGCGCTTTTAACAAAAGTTTCTTCAATCTGAACCACATCCCGAATGATCGGAATCACTTCCTTTATGCCGTCCACCTTCCTGACGGTCAACTGTACCTCTTCACCCTTTGGTCCTCTGATTAATCGGACGGCATCCCGTAAACGCATATCTGTGATATCGACAGGTTCCTCCCCCTCCTGGGCAACCTGAAGAATTATGTCCTCTGCCTTCAATCGACCCTGCCTGGCAGAAGCACTCCCTGGAATAATTCTTACAACCTTTATGAAACCGTCTTCCTCTCTCAGCAGTGCACCAATCCCCTCAAGAGAACCCCGCATATTGATATCAAAATCTTCTTTACTGGCAGGAGGGATATAGTTAGTGTGGGGTCCAAATGCTCTGGTAACGGCATTAAAAAAGCGATCATAATGATCCTGCAGAGTTTCCTGGTGCAGTCGATGGAAAAAATTTTTATTCCTTTTAGCCACCTTTGCAACAGCCTCCTGCCAGAGTTCGGCCTCATCCTTCTTCTTTTCTTTATCTTTTTCTTCTGTTTGATCCTCTTCCAGATCGAGAAATTGTGAAATAACCTGTGCCTTCAGGACTTTTCGCCATCTCTCCTGCAACTCACCAAGGTTCTTTGCATACTTCAGTTTTTCAGGATCAGTCTCATAGTTCTCATCTCTGGTCACGTGAAAAATACCAACAGTAAGATCTGCATCATGGCGGAGTGTACTGTCGTCAAGCATCTCGACAACCATTTTCTCAACGACCATTATCTTTTCGCTCAGAATATCATATCCTGCATCGGGTAATGAAACTCTCCCTTCCTTGATATTATCATCTATATAGTCGGCAAAAGCCTCAAGTTGATCAACATCTTCCTGTAAAAGAAAACGCTTCTGATAATCGAGTTGTTTTATATAGAGTTGAAATGCCGCCCGGGCCTGCTCATCATCTATTACCTTCTCACTAAAGTGCAGGGAGGGCAATTGTTTGCTCAACATAAATCCGATGATCTTGTTTCTATTCCGGTCGATATCAACATACGGATTTTCGGCAGCAACTTTGGTAACGGAAGCAGTGATAAAAAGAAATGACAGCAATAGAAAAATACAATTTTGAATGGTTTTCATAGATGCTTTACAATAGGAAAATATAACGATTCAGATGCGTAAAAATAATTAAAATAGTACTAAATATACTATGATTATACCGGTACAGACATAACAGAACAGAAAAACAAATACCATGACAAAGGTAATTCCATGGAAAAATTAAGAAATAAAATCGCCTCTTTCATCGCCCGCCGAAAATGGCAAAAGTTCCATTCTCCCAAAAACCTGGCCATGGCCCTCACGGTCGAGACAGCTGAACTTCTCGAGATCTTCCAATGGATGACACCGGAAGAAAGCTCTCATCCGACGTCAGAAACCCTCTCTCATATTGAGGAGGAAATTGGTGACGTGATGATATATCTGACCACAATTGCTACTTCTTTTGGCTTGGATCCAATAGATGCCGCTCATAAAAAACTGCGGCTGAATGAGAAGAAATACCCTGCAGAAAAGTTGGTGTTCAGTCCCGGCAAAAAAAATCAACCTCTTTAAACTCTATGGACAACGGTACCTGCAGATCATCGGCAAACTGTTGCAGTTCGCCGTAAGTACAATTAATGATCGAGGGACGGTGGTATCGTCTTACTTCATCCACTTCAGTCTTTAAGAACAAAGGCAGCAGCCGGGCGGCTTCGTCTCGTGTCTCCCTGGGGTCGAGTTGCTGCCGGGAACAAAATTTCCGAAGACGATGGTAATTATCAATGGAACGCTTAATCCCCCGATAAATCGGCTTTGGGTGATTTTCATGCAGAAGATCGCGGATAACAATCTCATGAAACCGATCAAGAGCTGCCTTTTTCAGGAGGTTATTCTGTTCCTCGCTGAGAGTGAGTTGAGGACCATCTTTGGCCCGGGTGAAATAATAGATTGCGGAGTTGAAAGCTATCTCAGGAATTTCCCCTGAATACCGCACTATATACCATTCATCATCAAACGTATGAACTTCACTATTTACCATCGTCGCCATTATCCAGTCTGAAAAGAGAACGAATAATCTCAACCTTCATATCACTGTTATCACGGCCTGTACATGACTCACTCTTAAGATAGTTCAAGGGATCGTGAAGTATTCTGGAGGAAATAGCCCCCACCATCTTCTCCAGTGCTTTTCTATCTGCACCATTTACGTGCGGCATCCGGGCGAGACTCCGGTCAAGTTCCAAGCGGGAAATTGCATCAACTTTCGCCCTCAAGTCCCGAATGGTTGGGGTCACCGCCATCCCCTGATACCATTTTCTAAATTTCAGGGTCTCTTCATCAACTATCCGTACTGCCTTTACCGCTTCTTTATCACGCTCATATTTATTAATTTCCACCACACTGCTGAGATCGTCAATGTCATAAAGGTACACATTGTCAATATCAATCAATTTCGGATCAAGATCCCGGGGAACTGCTATATCAATAAAGAAGATCGGCTTATTCCTTCTGGCACGCATAACAGATTTTACATCCTGCTTATGGATGATCAAACCGGTCGCCCCTGTGGAGCTGATAACAATATCTACTTGTTCAAGCTGTTGTACCAGTTCATCCATTGAGACGGCACTGCCATTAAACTTCTTTGCCAGATCCAATGCCCTCTCCAGTGTTCTATTAGCCACAACGACTGAAGCAACTCCCTGGCCTACGAGATGTTCAGCAGCCAGTTCAGCCATCTCTCCGGCGCCTATGAGCATCACTTTCTTGCCCCTGAGGTTACCGAATATTTTTTCTGCAAGCTGCACAGCAGCATAACTTATCGAGACAGCAGAAGATCCTATTCCAGTCTCTGTACGCACCCTCTTGGCAACGGAAAAGGATTTATGCAGGAACTTGTTCAGTAGAGGTCCCGTACAGTCAAACTGTGCAGCATACCGATAAGCCTCCTTTAGCTGGCCAAGAATCTGCGCCTCGCCCACCACCATGGAATCAAGACTGGCCGCCACCATAAACAGATGGTGCACGGCATCCTCATCGTAATGTATATACAGGTATTGACGACATTCTTCCGGGCTGACCCTGGCGCCAAAAAGAAAGGTAATTATCTCCTCTTCAACCTCTACATGAGGCTCCACAACCACAAGCAGTTCAACCCGGTTGCAGGTTGAGAGCAGATAACACTCCCTGCACCCCGGGATTTTTTTCAGAGCAGTCAGCGGTTCTTCATATCCGTCCGAAAGTGCCATTTTCTCGCGAATTTCAATGGGGGTTGTCTTATGGTTCACCCCAAGTAACAGTATCTTTTCACCCGGCATAGCTATGGGCTCCTCCCAGCAGATACGTTACTCCCCATAAGGTGAAAATAACCGCAGCAAAACCGACAATGGCCATGACAGCACCCCTCTTCCCGCGCCAACCGACCGTAAATCTCTGATGAATCTGTACGAGGTAGATAAACCAGGTGATCAGGGACCATGTCTCTTTCGGATCCCATTGCCAGTATGTTCCCCAGGCCTGCCGAGCCCAGATGGATCCAGTCACAATACCTAAAGTTAAAAAGACAAAACCGGTAGTCAAACAATGACTGTTCAACTGATCCAGAGATTCAAGTGATGGAAAACGAGAAAAGAAATACCCGAACCGCTTACTCTTCAGCTCCCTCTCCTGAAGCAGATACATAATCCCTCCACAAAATGCGAGGGAGAGAAAACCGTATGCAATAATAGACACTCCGGCATGAACAGGCAGCCACCAACTCTGCAGGGCCGGAACCAGCGGCGTTATGTCACGGGATGAAACAGAAGAAATCAACAGAAGAGAAAAAATAAGAATGGTTACAAGAGTTCCAAAATTCTTTACGGTGTATCTCCACCTGAACGACAGATAGGCCCAGGTGGTTGACCAGGCAAAAAATACGACAGCCTCATGTTGAGAAGTTATCGGTGTATGCCCGACCAGCATATAACGGGAAACGATATACAAGGTCTGAAGAATCCCTGAAACAACCAGAATCATCCTTGCTATTTTGCGTACCTGTATGTTCTGACTGAAGAAAAAGACCAGATAGGCTGCACCTGCGATAAAAGTAACTCCCAGCACAGACAGAAAAAGCAGGTCACTTATCTCATTCATTCCTATTCCTGTCTAAAATTTTGACAATCTCTAATTGGACAATAGCCCAAACCTTCTCTCTATTTTTTATCATGTTCATCCAGGAAACGTTTGATAAGTGCTACCGCATCAATGTTTTCAGGGAGCTCCTGCAACAGCACCATCTGCAAGTCAAACCAGTTACTCTCCCGAATCAGCCCCAGGAGATCAACCTCTAGAAGATTATGAAACAGCACCTGGCGGGTGGACGAATCGACATCACTATTAACAACATCTTCCCTTACCATAGCCAGGAAATCGACAACTGCCTCATATTCCGAACCAAAGTCCAACTCCAGTCTCTCTCGAATCTGTTTAGACATGGCCGGGCTGCCGCCGCCGGTGGACACTGTGACCAGCATCTTCCCTCTCCTGAAATGTGCCGGGACATGGAAGTCACTCCCCACAGGATCGTCAGCACTGTTGAGTATAGCTTGATATTTTTGTGCCTCTTCTTTCACCTGCAGCTGCACATCAGGATCACTTGTTGCCGCAAAGGCGAGAAATGCACCCTGTAAATCACCTTTAGCATATTCTCTTTCGAACCATTCTACCTGTTTCTCCAGAATAATTTTCTTCAAACCCGGCTCAACATAAGGGCTCACAATCCGTACAGCACCCTCGCAGTCAAGCAGAGTTTTAACCTTCCTGAGTGCAACACTCCCACCACCAATAACAACACACAGACGATTGGCAATGTTCAGATTAACGGGATATAAAGGCATGGGAAAAGATCCTCGATCATCAACCGATTATTGCTTCTTAGGACGAAGACGATTTACTATAATTGTCACATTTTTAACGCTATTTCTTAAAGTCTGTTTTTTCAGGCCGATCTCAAAATCATCCTGAGCCAGCTCCAGAAACTTCGGCAGGCTCTGTCTCCGCTCGTCATGGGCCAGATAAATCTCGCCGCCGGGCTTCAGGCAGGTGCGAAAAATGTTCAGCAGAGGTTGAAAAAATTCATCCCGAAAAAGTATCTCCGCCCCGGCCAGGATATCAAATGGCTCAATCTCTCCGGGGTTCAGCCAGTCCATATGGGTGAAAGTTATGTTTGAAAGTCCCGAAGCGGCAGCGCTTACCTTTTGAAAATCGATAATGATATCTTCATAATCACTGAGAGTAACATCAAAACCGGCGGCAGCGGCGGCAAGCCCCGGCGCGCCAAGTCCGGCTCTCAATTCAAGCAACCTTTTTCCACCGGTTTTCTGCTGATTTCCAAGCACATAAGCCAGAACCATTGCCGAGTCCCACAGCCTGGTCCAAAAAGGAAATTCGGAGACATTGGCAAAAGGATCTTTACCTCCCAGAAATTGCTCCAGATCAGCTATCTTTAATAGACGGATCTGTTTATCTCCAGCCTTCAGTTTATCGAATGTCAGTTTATATTTGTTCTTGATCCGGTTATATATTTCCCGCTCTGCTTCCGGCAGTGTTCGAATATCCATATTCTTCTATCGTCTTGAAATTTTATGGCTAAGAGAAAAATTGGTAACAGAACCCGGTTCCGGCAACCAATAAACAATAATAGCCGAACCACTGTAATCTGTTTCTACGAATAATATCCAACAGAAGCTTAATAGCGAAATATCCCGATAATGCTGCCATTATCGCTCCTGCACCAAAATTTATGAAAGTACCGTTTTCCAGCGGATGCTGAACAAGTTCACCTAACTGCAGCACGGCTGCCCCCAGGATTGCCGGAATCGACATAATAAATGAAAACCTGGCGATCTTCTCACGGTCAACCCCCAGAGCCATGCCAGCGAAAATCGTTGAGCCGGAACGGGAAAGACCGGGCAGAATGGCACAAGCCTGGGCACAGCCCACCAGAAGACTGCGAAACCAGGTCATTGGTTTATCCTGTTGAGGTAGGTATCTTGCCGTAATCATAATGATTCCAGTCACTACGAGCATAGAGTAGACGACCAGAATATTACCGAAGAGCAATTCAATACGGTCTTTAAAAAAAAGGCCTACAACCACTGCGGGCAATGTTGCAACAATAACGTATATATCCAGTAAAAAGTAATGCTTTACAGAGTCACTTTTATCCCCCTGATAAAAGTCCAAAGGAGCCTTTACCATTTCTACAAGGTCTTTTCTGAAAACGATTATAACAGCAAGCAACGTTCCGAGATGAACAAAGACATCAAAAACGACTCCCTGTTCCTGAAAATTCATCAACTCTGAACCGATAACCAGGTGACCTGAGCTGGAAATCGGCAGAAACTCAGTCAACCCCTGGATGGCTCCCAGCACCATAGCTTTTAGTAACTCCAAAACTCACCCCAACCTGATAATACCCCAACCCAAATAGATAGAAAAAAAATGGCCGGTTGACCTGAAATCAACCGACCAAAAAATACATAAAAATCCGTGCTATGTCAATTAGCAACCCTCAACAGCACCCTTCTTCTTAGCTGGAGAAACTTTAACCTGATCACCTTTTGCCATTTTATCAGCCTTTGCGCAGGTCATGGTTACCTTGTCACCCTCGACTGAATCAACGGTACATTTCAATTTGGCGGCAAAACCAACAGTTGCAGTGCTGAGAGCAAATACCAGAACCAATGCCATAGTTACAATTTTTTTGTTCATCGTCCTTCTCCTCTTTACTAATTAGTTAGATAGAGAAACTCTCCACCTATAGTAGAACTGTAATCAACCTACCTTACAAAGCTGAAGACAGTGTATTAAATTTTTACAATTGGTGCAATAGAGATTACTTAATTAAGCAGACTGCGAATATCCTTTTCGAGGACTTTATGTTGAACATAACCGGTATATCTTTTTACAACATTACCGGCTCTGTTTACTAAAAAAGCAACGGGAATACCAAAAACCCCCCCAAAATCCGTAGTAGTCTTAAACTCCGTCATCAAAACAGGATAATTGATCGCATTTTTCTTTGCAAAACCTGCGACAACCGACGATCCCTCCTGGTCAACAGAAAGGCCGACAACAGAAAATCCGGAATCGGCCAGCCGATCTTGCAGTTCCACCAGAACCGGCACCTCTTGCACGCAGGGAGGACACCAGGTTGCAAAGAAGGTTATATACAAGACTTTACCAGCGAAAGAACTACTATTGACAACACTGCCATCGCGAACATTCTCTAATGAGAATTCAGGCATTCTAGTACTTGCTTTGCCAGGTCCGACCATTGCTAAAGAGAGCGTCAGGATAAGACAGAAACAAAAAACTGAAACAATGAGCTGCATTTTTTTCATACATGTCCTCCAAAAGGAAATTCAATTAAACCACTTCTATTCAATACGATATATTCTTGCGATAAAATATTCCATATAGCAGGAAAGTCAACTGAGCTTGATTAAAAATTCAGGTTTTTACATCTTTGCCAGGGCTGGTGAACTCGCAAAAAAATTCCCTGTGCCGTCATTCCCGCGTAGGTAGTAACCCAGAACGTGTTGAAATGACTGGATTACTACCTACGCGGGAATGACGGCATATTGGTAAAATTCAGTTTTTACGAGATTGTCATGAATGAGACGATAAGAGTTACTGTACATGTGCACAATGACCGATTATACTTATTTCTTTTGAGCAACAGATACAAAAGCCCCTATTAAGGCAGACACTGATAAAAACACAGCGAAAGGATTCCTATGCAGCTCCTTTATATTATACCTCTGATCCGCCATTATCTTCTACAGCTTATTCTCTATACTGTTTGCGTTCTTCTGCTGCCTGCAACCGCAATGACTGAACTCGTCGACAAAGTTGTCGCAGTCGTAAACAATGATATTATCACACTCTCTGAGGTTGAGGAGGAAGCTGCCGGACTATATATGGCAATTGCCCAAAACAACTCAGGAGAATCCCTGCTGCAGGCACTGGAAAAAGCTCGCACAACAACCCTTGATGGACTCATCGTCCGTCAACTCATCGCCCAGAAAGCAGCAGAATTTCATGTCTCAGTCAGCGAAAAAGAAATTGAAGACGGTTACGAGAAGGTTCGTTCCCGTTCCGGGCTGAGTAAACCTGCTTTCAATAAAAAACTGGAACAATCCGGTTTGACAGAAAAAAGTTACAAGAAAAACATTGCTGCTCAAATACTCCAGGGTAAAATCGTCAGTTTTGTTGTGCGATCAAAAATCATCATTAGTGAACCAATGATTCTCGATTATTACGACGAGCACTATACCTACAGGGTGGAAGAAGGAAATTACTACCTCCTCCAGATCGGATTTTCCTGGGCAAACAACACAGACATCACAAAACCGGCAGAACAAAAAGAACATACCCGCAAACGTGCTGAACGTGTTCACAATCTTGCCCTCAATGGTCAAGATTTCAGGATGCTGGCAAAAAAATTCTCCGACCTGCCCTCTGCCAGCGATGGCGGCGACATAGGGACCTTCACGCTGGAGGAAATGGCTCCCGCCATGCGTTCCGCAGTAGCTTCTCTGGCTCCCGGCGGCATCAGTGAGATCATAGCAACAGATGCCGGCTATCAATTCTTTAAACTCCTGTCGGGAGACGATGATGCAATCGTTATCACCGCTTCTTACGAAGAGGTAAAAGAGGAAATCAAACAAGAACTTTATGAGAAAAAACTCAAAGATGCCTACTCGGAGTGGGTGGTAGAATTAAAAGAAAAAGCATATATACAAAAATTGTAGCCAGGAACCCAGAAAATGTCCCTTGAATCCCCCGAAACAGAATACACAACAGTGGGTAACCTTCTCCACCAAACCCGTATCAAACTGGGTTTAGACTTGAAGAATATCTCTGATCAGACAAAGATCACCATGGCAAGCCTCAAGGCAATAGAAAATGACGATTATAAATCATTGCCCCCAGAAGCCTTTGCCCGTGGTTTTTACACTCTATACGCGAAAACACTCAACCTAGACCCCATTGAGGTATTGCACAATTATGCACAGGAAAAAGCTCTACACCCGGGAACGAAAGCACAACTGATTCCTCCTCACAAACTGGGTTTACAGGTAAAAAATCTGGCCAGACGTCCCACAACCATGCCCATTTCCTATACGGGGTTAATCATTTTATTCCTCCTTCTGATCGGAGCCTTTTTATCCTGGTATTTTTCCTGGAACCCGGCCTCCTACCTAAGCGAAAAGTTAAGGAATTTCAAAAATCCTCCAGAATCTGAGAAGATAATCGAAAGCACAATCCAATCCGGCGAAGATGCTCCACTCTTTGAAATAACGGAAATTAAATCAAATCCCCAGTTCAGTGAAAAATCTGATCCAGAGCAGCAGGCCGCAGAAGCCCTTCCAGCCCAATAATGGCCAGAATCTCCAGAGAAACGGAGGCCATAGTCCTGGATTGTTTTGAACACGGCGAATCGGATATTATTCTCACCTTTTTAAGCCGGGATCGTGGCAGACTTTCGGCCATAGCCAAAGGAGCAAAACGGTCAAAAAAACGTTTCGTCAATAAACTTGAGTTATTCAGCTTCCTCCATATCACTTATCAATCATCACCTAACCAAAGCCTAAACTTCCTTTCAGAGGCTGAGGTTCATACCAGTTTTATCAATATTCGTAAAAATTTTGAACTATACACCACAGCATCAATTATCAGAGAATTCCTCCTCATAGCTATCCGCGAAGAAGAGGCTGATGATCACCTGTTCCGCCTTTGTCTCTGGGCCCTCCACAACATTGACCAACACCAGCACCCCCCGGCAGTTCTGACACTTTTTCTGACCAGATTTTATGGTACTATAGGCTATCGACCTGATTTTACAGCCTGCAATGGCTGCAACACTCTTGTTATGAGGAATCAGAGATACAGCTTCGATACAACCACCGGTGGTCTCATATGCCCCAGCTGTTCCGACAGAGGAAAAAGACTCGTCCGTTTATCCCAGGGAACAATAAAGATATTGCTGTCTGCACAGACTCAACCCCTGGAAAGATTACACCGCCTGAAAATCTCCGGAAAAATCCTGCAGGAAGCACTTTCCCTCCTCCATGATTACGGCAGGCAGCTGTTTCAGCGGGAGATTATCTCCTGGAAACTACTGCAAAAACAGTAGTCATTTAAAATTACAGATAGCGTACTTCACCACTATACTCGGTTTTCTCAAAGCCATCATCCAGACGAAGAACAAGACCTCCATTTTCATCCATCTTCAGGACAACACCCTGATATTGAGGTGATCTCATCACATCAAAACCATACACGACCCTTTTTCCAACCGTATCCGATAACCGCCGCCATTGCTCAAGCAGCAAATGCTCGCCGCCGTTACCGGAGAATCCCTCACCACGAAGAGCTGAGGACTCCTCATAATAAAGCAGGCCAAAATTCCAGGCCAATCGAGCAAGAAACAAGGCAGTAAACCGGGTGAGATCTGCAGCAGTGCCGAGCACCTCTCGTAAAGAAATCGCGCTGTCGAACAACTCGTCAGGAAATTGTCTGTTATTGATGTTAACACCGAACCCGACAAGATTGTATTCTTCTCCGAATATAGCTTCCGTGTAGGTTTCAACCAAAAAACCGGCCAGCTTTTTCCCCTCCACCAGCACATCATTAACCCAGCGCAGCACTGCCATTCTCCCTCCCATTTCACGTACTGCCTCGCATCCAGCAATACCAACAGCCAGAGGGACAAAACATCTTGATTGGGGCAGAAGAGTATTGGCATGAATCATACAACCCCAGGCACCCCCTGTCGGGGCATGCCACTGCCTGCTGAATCGTCCTTTTGAGTGACTCATGGTGTCAGCTAGTATAACTGTACCACTGGCAACCGATTTACCCGATGCAGCCAAAGATTCTATCCTGGTTCGAGCATGTATCATTGCCCGGGGAAGGAATTCATGGCTCTCGATTTTAGAGCCGACAAAAGCGCCATAGCGAACTATCGCGTCACTGTCATAGAGACCATTCGAACAAGTCAGCAGTCGTTGTAAATGAGAAAGGACATCCTGTGGTGAGGGACTATTCAGGGGCACAGTTGCTTAATTGGAGATGTGTGAAAAGTAAGAAATTTTATCAATTACAAACTCGTAAAAAGGTCACTCGAAGTCTACGCTTATCGGAAGTTTCAGATGGCTAAGTCAAAAAGTCTGATATCCGAGGCGTAGTGTTTTTC
>DEIL01000130.1:0-14003 GCA_002352445.1 Desulfobulbaceae bacterium UBA2775 | reverse complement strand
AAAAACCTACAACGAAGGAGATCAGACTTTTTACGACGCCATCAGTGGGTGGAGTCCCAATTCGCCTTAACCCTGGTAATAATTTTCTGAATTAAAGGAAGTTTATCGAGAGCACAGACACCAATCAGGGGTTCCCCTTGTTTAACAGAAATACCGGGTTTGAAATATATTGAATGGATAACACCGCGTTCTCCATTGTAATACACCGGAGTATCCCGCTTCATCAATGACATAGTAATAATCTCCTCACCCTGATCAATGGTGATCGACCTCGCACCTTTTTTATCTATCCGGGATTGAATATCCATCGAGAAGAAATATTTTGCAGTCTCCGGTGCATAAAAAAGATAGAGAACTTCTCTAAATATATTTTCTATAATCTCTTTCTTTTTCAGAGGATGCTTAATTGTCATCAGCTTTTCACCCGCCTCAACAAACCGGCCATCCAGTTCAGAAACCACCTCAGCCACTGTTCCGTTGGTCTGAGCAACTACTATTTTAGGATTCCTTTCACGGTTGATCTCATACAAACTTGTCCCGGGAACCTGCAACCATTCCCCACTGGGAGCATCTACCTGCTGGCCTTCCATCACCTTAAATGTTACCTGTCCCGTGTGTACAGCATACACATCCACATAGTCATACGGATCGGATTTATACTTGCTCAGCAATTCATCAAAATCTATTTCATCTGACATATTCAAAACCTGTTATTCTTCCGTGGGAGATTTTGTCATCTGCTTTTAACTAGTGTTGTGTCAACTATATTTTATCGCACTCGTGTCATTCCCGCGCAGGCGGGAATCTAGGCATCTTTGGTAGTACTGGATTCCCGCCTGCGCGGGAATGACGGCTGTTCAAACGTCATTCTAGGATTGACACAACACTAGTGCCTGTCCATAACTGGCCCCTTTTTACCATGCAACCCTAAGGCAATACGTTTATACTAGCATAAATTTCACTTAGCTATCTAAATTTTTACCAGATTATCCTCATTCGTGAAATGAAAAAAACAGCGATTATCTTTTCCACTCTTCTGCTTCTCCTGCTGCTCTCTGTTGCATGTAGTCTTCTTTTTCTACCCTACATAGCCGACACATATCTCTTCCCGGAAATCATAAAGAATCTACCGTTTTCAGAAAAAGAAATAAGTCTGTCAAGAATTTCACCCTGGAAACTTCGCGGAACTATGACTCTAGCTGAATCCGGTCATGATATATTAGACCTTCCCGGAATCGAGTTCAACTTCAGCCCTCAGTCACTCCTCAAGAAAAGGGTGGAAAGTATCCTGATTGACGGCGGCACCCTGCATCTCTATCTTGATCAGATGAAGCCGGAGAAATATGAGCAAAGTCTGCAGTTACCGAAACAGAAGGATAACACATTACCTTTCCTTTTGCCGATTACCTGTAACACTCTTACCATAAAAAACTGCACCATCATTCTCCACCGAAGTCAGAGAGAACAGCATTTCCTTATCAATGGACGTCTCACCGGTGATTTTCTCACCTCCGCCATGGCAAAGCTTCAGGTTACAGGGGCACTGACTCTTTCATCCACTCTAAATCTACAGCAAAAAGGGACAGGTCATGAGCTTCTATTCACCATCTCCTCTCCTGATATTTCTCGGAGTACATACCTTTTTCCGGAAGCAACAAAATTCGAACCAAAGGGTCAACTCTCTCTTTCGGGTCGTCTTGACACCGAAAACCTAACACAGATAACAGCACTGCAGGCCACCGCGGAGCTTTCCAACAATCCATCCTCCCGGCCTCTTGTCATAACCGTAAATGGAGACAAAGAAACAGTATCAGCAGAAATCAAAGATCTGTCTATCGCCGCTCCGTTGCAAAGCTTCATTGACATGCAGGGAAAATACAGTCTGGCGAGAAAAGAATTTACAGGAACAGGTCAGGCCGGAATCCCGGCTATTCCCCCTCCCGTAAAATTCTCATTTTCAGGCAGCCATACCTTGTCAGAAACAGAACTCAACTTTACCGCCTCAGTGGATTCCTTTTCCATCGGAGAAAAATCTCCGCTGCTCTTCAGCCCCTTTTTGGCCCAGGGCGACCTGAATATCAGAGCAGGGGTGCGCTCGGGCAGCATCAGCGGATCTATTGCCAAGATAACCCTGCCAGCTCAAAAGATAGAATTCAACAACATCTCCCTCTCACTCCTGCCACAATTTCTTCGCCCTGACCAGAAAAACGCTGCAGGAACCTTTGCAATAGACACAATCAGCTATAACAACACACCTGGCGGATCGTTAGAGGGACAGATCAGTCTCAACTCCGAAGGCGCGGAGTTTTCAACACATATCAAAAGCTCCATCAGCCCTGATCTCCAGGTAGAATGTGGTGGTATCCTCACCGTGGAGCAGCAGGGTAATGTCACCTGTCACCTTCCAGAAACTTATATTGATTCAACAACTTTCCCGCCTTTTCTTCACCTTCCACCACAATTCTCAATAACCGGTAACCTCTCAGCTGAGGCAACAGTGTCATCTTCTGACAGGATTTCAAGTGGCAATCTCCACCTGCAATTCAATGACGGCACAATGAACATATCTGAGAATCAGTTATCTTCAATAAACATGGCCATAACCCTGCCGGATCTTCCGCTCATACAGAGTGAACCCGGCCAGCTCTGTAGCATAGGGTCGATACGATTTGGTAAAATCAAATTATCCGATGCAAAAATTAATTTTCGTCTTGAGGATTCCCAATCGATATTTATTGAAAAAAGCAGTTTTGCATGGTGCGGCGGCAAGGTTGAAAGTGGCAGCTTACGACTCTCGGCAACAGAACAGAAAGTGGCAACCACCCTCTACTGCGACCGCTTGAATTTCACAAAATTACTCAACCAATTTGGTATTGAAGATACCGAAGGAGAAGGTTCTCTCAACGGAAAGCTCCCCATATCGTTTTCTAAAAACGGTTTTGAACTCGATGATGGTTTTCTCTTTTCCACCCCGGGTGATGGCGGCATTGTTCGCTTTAACAATACTGCCCAGCTACGCCGGGGAATTGGGGCCATTGACCAAACACCATACCTTGATTATTCTATGCAGGCGCTGGAGAATTTCTCATATAACTGGACTAAATTGACATTTAACAGCCAGGAAGAAGATCTTTTAATCAAGATGCAAATTGATGGCAAACCGGCAGTTGCCCTTCCATTCGGGTACAAAAAAGGCCATATTGTTCCAACTAAAAAAGGAGAGGGGTTACAGCATCCCATACGGTTGGATGTCAACTTCCTCCTCCCCCTTACTGATCTTTTTCAGTATGGAAAAAACATACAATCTCTTATGGAGAACAAATGAAATCCATCAGAAACACTTTTGTATACGGCTTTCTGCTGACGGCCTTCGTTATCCTACCGGCATGTACAAAGCATGAGGTCAATGTGAAACCGGTTGAGATCAAACCGATCCATATTACAATTGATATCAATGTCAAAGTCGACAAGGCACTCGATGATTTTTTCGGCGATCTGGATGATGCCCAGGCTGAATAATTACATAACCAGAAAGAGGTGTACCATGTTCAAAAAAACAGCAGCAATTCCTTTTGTTCTTCTTTTCCTCATAACTTTTTTCCTCTCCGGAACCATCGTCCAGTCAGCATCCCTGAAAGAGAAGATGGCTGCCAGAATTCCGGCCATTAATGCACTGAAAGATCAGGGAGTCGTTGGAGAGAACAATAAAGGTTTCCTTGAATTCAGGGGAAACAAGCAACCGCAAAAGGATATAGTGGATGCAGAAAACAAGGATCGGCGGAAAGTATATGAAGCGATCGGCAAACAACAGAATGCCCCCGCTTCACTCGTCGGCCAACGTCGTGCCAAAACAATTGCGCAAAAAAGTAGACCCGGTCACTGGTACCAGAACTCTGATGGCAGTTGGCATAAGAAATAATCTCTGAAAATTATGGCTGAATCAGCAAAAGATACATTATTTCAGATCGACTCGGTTGAAGAAGATTTTGTCTTCAATGAACGTGTGGTTGAAGTTTTTGATGATATGCTGGATCGCTCTGTTCCTTTCTACAAGGAAGTTATCGGCTCAACTGCTCGCCTGCTCGCCTGTTTCCTCCACAGAGGTGATGCAATTTACGATCTTGGCTGTGCAACGGGAACAACATTACTGGATTTTTCAAGGCTCCTTGAAGACAGAGGGCTGAAATTTATTGGCGTAGATAATTCAACACCAATGCTCGATAAAGCGAGGTTAAAAGCGGAACTGTACTCAAAAACGGAATCACTTTCTTTTCTTGAAGAAGACATTACAAAAATTCATCACCCTGGAACCGGCGCATTTATTGTCAACTATACCATGCAGTTTATCAGACCTCTGCAACGGGAAGATTTTATCCGACAACTCTACAATAATCTTCGCCCCGGTGGAGTCCTCCTGCTCAGCGAAAAAGTTATCAGTCATGATCGCCGCCTGAACCGGGAATATATCGATATTTATCACCGGTTCAAAAGAAAGAAAGGTTATTCTGAACTGGAGATTGCCAAAAAACGGGAAGCGCTGGAAAATGTACTTATCCCCTTTTCCATTGATGAGAATAAAACTCTTTTGAAAAGTTGTGGCTTTCAATCAGTAGACACTTATTTTCAATGGTTTAATTTTGCGTCCTTTATCGCGGTTAAGCCTTCCTGACCCATCCATGAAATACTTATCAATGCTGCCATCGTCAGCCCATTTCGATGAAATTGCTGAACTTCACCAGACCCGCCAGAGGTGGATCAATCAGGAGAAAAAAGGATTTCTTCGATACCGCACTCCTCTTCAGTATCTCTCGCAGTTTAATGCCGGTCACGTTGACTGCTGTGGAGATATTGTAACAATCGGCAAAGCGGACGAAATAAGCCCGAGTGAACAAAAAGAGATAAGGGACAGGCTCAAAGAGTTTATGCCTTGGCGGAAAGGTCCATTTACCGTTTTCGGAATTGACATTGACGCGGAGTGGAGAAGCGAACGAAAGTGGCAGCGAATAACCCCAAAACTACCTGATTTAAATGGCAAAATAATTGCCGACATCGGCTGCAATAACGGCTACTATATGTTTCGCATGGCTGCATCAGAGCCAGAACTCGTCCTGGGCTTCGAGCCATCAGTGCAACATTACTACTGTTTCAGGGCGCTCAACAGTATGGCCGGACTGAAGTGCCTCGATATAGACCTGCTCGGTGTTGAACACATACACTACTTTGAATCCTGTTTTGATGTAATTTTTTTGATGGGTATTATATACCACCGCCCCTCTCCCATTGACACTCTCCGTGATATTTTTACCGCTCTTCAGCCTGGAGGTACGCTGATCATCGAATCACAGGCCATCCCCGGCAGTGAGCCAATGGCTCTTTTTCCCGACAAAACGTATGCCAAGGTACCGGGCACATATTTTGTCCCCACCGGTTCCTGTCTCGGCAACTGGATGAAAAAAGCAGGGTTCAAGGATATTGATTTTTTCCACAGTCATCCCATGTCAAACGATGAACAGCGACGAACAGACTGGATGCAGTTTGAATCCTACGAAGACTTTATCGACATAAACAACCCCCATAGAACCGTAGAGGGATATCCCGCCCCCTGCCGTGTTTTTCTTAAAGGGAGAAAAATTTAAACTATCCGAAGAGACAAATTTTCACCAAAGGTTGTCTTTAAAGGTGATTATGGTATACATTCCACCAGGAAGAATCTCACAATCATTTTTTCCGGAACATAAGGAGTGATCGTTTCGTAAAAACTAAAATTTACAGATGGTTAAGTACGACACCATCAGGAGTTATTTTATGGAAAAATCAAATTGCACGCTATACAGCAGCGGCCTGAAAGGTGCTGAGGCAACATTTGGAGAAGAGGCAGAAAAATATGGCATCAATGAGGTTGTTTATTCATTTGAAAACCACAAGCTGAGCCGAGAGAAAAATGTATCTATCCTCAGCCAGGAAGAGCTGGAAAGAGGTGATATAAGCATGGAGTTGGCCTCAAGAATGCTCAACCGAACATATTACGAAACAGAAAAAATTAGAAAAGTCCTGCAAACCATTTTTCATATGGTCAACAGCGGCCATCAGGTTTTTGTAATCGGCTCTATCCAGGAAGACGGTTCAGTTAAAGGCGGTACCGGCTGGGCAGTAGAACTGGCCAAAATGTTCAATCGTCCACTCCACGTGTTCGATCAACCGCAAAAAAAGTGGTTTGCCTGGGAAAATGGCTGGCAGGAGGGTTCTCCTAAAATCGAATATGATACCTTCGTTGGCTCAGGTACACGCTACTTAAGCGATGCAGGACGTGAGGCCATAGGCCAACTCTTTGCCGATTCCTTTGGCGGGGAATAATTTCAGGCACCTTTAAATTAGAAGTAGGTAAGCCACCGGCTTACCTACTTATCTCTTCAGTCTTCTCACCCACCCTCCCCATTCAATATGTCCCGGCATCTGCGATCGTTGTATTCCCGACCCTACTCCATAATCCGATCAAAAGACCTTGAATTGTTATACTTTACGAATGATATCAAATAGGTTAGGATCCGTTCTTAAAATATCAGTTCAATAGTCCAACTTAACTTCATGAGCCCCTGAGGTACCCTGAGAATACTCTATCCAAAAAGCATTCTTCAGGAAACAATATTCATGCTGCCAACCGGGAATAAAATAAAATCCAGTGCTCCATTACCTTTCATTTCATTTCGACTCTTTTTTCTCCTGACTTGTCTCCTGGCCTCCACACCTGGCCTCGGACAAACTGATGAACAGCTGGCAGATGCAGCATCCCTCCCGCCTGCTTCCATAGCTCAACAAGATATCCAGAAGCAGCATGAGAGCGTTAGAGCAACCTACCAGCAGCACCGGCTGGATTTTCAGGACAGGAAGAAAAAAATCAACGATGAGGTCAAGCAGGAGCTGAAGAAACTGACAGACAAAATCAGGTCCCTGAACTCGGAGCTTAAAAAAGGGGACGCTCACCTCAATGACGTGTATCAATCCGATCGGCAGGAGTTACCTTCTGAAATCAGAGAGGAGATCCTGCATGTCAATGAAAAACAATTGAAGTATGAACGTATACTGTCCGCATTATCAGTGATCAACAAAGGAAGCGCCTTTATCCTCTCCCCACTGACAATTGCAGCCGGTTCTGACGCAGGAAATATCCTCTTTATTTTTCTACCTCTAACTGTCTTGAATATCTTTCTCTATCTTTTTTTCCGACAAAAGGTCACCTTTACCCGGTACAGGATATTACTCATTGCAATCCTGGTGACAGTTTTTCTTACCTGTGCCACTTCACTCTTTGCTGCTTCGACGGAAAAACGTGATGAGGTTCAGACAAAGCTGAGATTTGCTGAGAGTATGCTGGAGCTTTCCGGCAATCAAAAAGCAATAGCAATTCTTGAAGACAGGAGCGCAGAACAGACCGTTCTGCCATCTGGTCTAACATCCGGTGATCAAAAGCTGGAGGTGTACAAAACAGTGACAACAGACAGCCCTGAATACTATGTCACCCTTGCCGCCTTATATACTGCCGAGAAAAGAACAGAGGATGCAATTGACACGATAGCAAATATCGCGGAAAAGGATGGCCTTGTGGGTAATCCGACTGAAAAAATTATTGTCAGCACGGTACACTTTCTTGTTGAGAACGGTCACGCTGATATTGCCGGCAACGTAATAGCAAATCACGCCGGGTTGATAAGTGATACCGAAACATTGCTTGAACTGGCACAATATCTCACCACATACTCCATGCAGGTCTCATCCGATTACGTCATGGAACTGATGGAAGAAAAAACAGAGACAGCCGTCGGATTGGTTGCTCTGGCTGATTCTTACCACAAGATCGGGGAGAAAGATAAAGCACTGTCTATTCTAACCCGCGCTCTTCACACTTCCCTAAACATAAATGATATTCTTCTGATCGCCCAGACCTGTGTCAAACTGCAGATCGATAGTGTACTGAAGCAGTTACCCGCCAAAGCTGAGGAACTTCCCGGCAGTACAGAGTCCCTTATTGACCTTGCAAGAATATACAATGCTCAGAGTGAGAGTTCCCCGGCAGCTGCTATTCTACAGCAGGCAATCACAAAATCCTCCCAGCTGGATCAACTCAAAGAGGTTGCACAAATTGCTATCGAATTCAAGCTGGAGTCGCTAATGGACGAGGTCCGAGAACAAGTCATTCTTCTCTGCCCGGATTTACAGAGCGATCCTGATAGCGAACAGTTTCAACTGGCCTATTCGCAGTGTCTGCAATTTGTTGATTTTTTCTTCAACCTGAAAGAAGAAGCGGATGCAGCGAAACTCTTTAACATGATTACGGCTAAGGTTAAAGAAGACAGGGTAAAAGATGATCGATATATCTCTTTGATGCTCAGCAGCGCTCGTGACGCCCTGCAGAGAGATATGAAACAAAAGGCGGCAAGTATTGTTTTCAAATTAACAATGATGATCAAGCCGAGGACAAAATCTTTCTCCACCTATTTTAAAATACCTGAAGAATTTCTTTCGTCGATACAAGGGCTTCCAGACCGGGATATGGTTTCAATCCCCCTGTTCAATGGTTTAATTAACGAAGATATCAACCGGGTCAGCAATGCCGAAAGAGTATATTTGCAGGCAGTAATCTATTCTCTAGACGCTGTTAACAAAAGTTATGGCGACAAACTGCCCGATACCTTGAACGAATATTTCCTGCTGGGCAGATTATGGCAGAAAGAAAACAGGATAGATGATCTTGCCTCGCTGGATCGGGTCTATACGCTCCTGGAAACCCTGACCCTGGAAAATATGAAAGAAAAGGAACGACAACGGGTACTGACCGAACCACTGGCCCGCTTGACGGAATTGGAGGAAAAAAGAGAAAAACAACTTGTCTTAATACAGAACCATGACGTAGATATCAAAGAGAAAAAAGCCGAACACACCAGGCATCAGGAACAGATAATTAAAACGGCACACCTGTCACTTGCTGCAGAAAAGAAAACTCTTGCCAAAATAACCAGGAAACTCCTTTTCAAGACACTTTCCACTATCATAGCCCAACTCATATTACTTGGGCTGGTAATCGGCTGTGCTCTTATTGCCTGGAAATACAGTCGACACTTGAAAGAGCATAAAACATACGGTTTCTTTACAAAGTTCCTTGAATTGAATGGCTGGCTTCGGGTGTTTTCAATCCTTGGTATTTTATCTGGTATTGGCTTGATCATAGTCAGCCAGTTTCTACAAATATTCCAGAAAGTTCACGAACTGACCATGCATTTGGCTCCGAAAACAAATTCCATGTATGCCGATGCTGCCGTAACCGAGTTGGAATTAAAAATAAAAAAAGATGCCAGTGATAGCGACAGAGAGGAGAGGAAAAAATGAAATCAAATTATCTGATTCTCGAAACATTATTTCTGTCTTTGCTAATCATTGCCGGATGTAATATCAATCTCCGACATATTGACAATACTGCGATTCCCCCGATAAACCCAGACTATACGTTTCGTTCCACCTATGAAAAAACATGGTATGCAACGGTAGACGCTGTGATAGAATTCACCACGATTGCTACTCTGGATAAGAAAAATGGTTTTGTCTCTACTGATACAGCAACAATTGATGCCAATGAAATGGATATACCGGGATCTAATCTATCCAGACAAACGTATACGTTCAGTTATGACATCAGACTTGATGCTGAAGATGCCAATGCAACCAGAATCGGCACCAGGGTGCAGCTCTTCCAAGAGCATTCTATGAATTTGTCACAGCAACAGACCCATGAGCAGATTGAGAATTTCCTCAGGAACAAACTGTATCAGAAAATTTGCAAAAACCTCTTTCCCTCTGGAAATGGCGAATGCGACCGTAGTTCATTCGCAACTGAGACACCGGTACTACCAGAGGGAGAACCGATCACACCGGATAAAAAATTTGACGCAAAACTGCAGACCGCCCAGAAAGCCCTGAGCAGTGCAGGCTACAATCCAGGGCCGGCAGACGGTCTCATGGGTCAGAAGACCAGAAAAGCCTTGAACCGTTTTCAGCAGGACAACGGCCTGACTATAACCTGGTCTCTTAACAGTGCAACATACGATTTACTGACACGTCCATCACAGTATAAGCCTGATACGCCACCTCAAAAAATACAGCCCCCCTCTCCCGGACAGGTGGAACCGCCAACACCGAAAGAACCTGAAAAAACCGGCGAGATTCCGAAGCCTCCCCCTGCCCCATCCAACAAAGAACCGACCTCCAAGTATATCACAACAGATGACACAGACCTGCTAAAGGCCAGGGATCTATTCGGCGCTGAGATTCTTGATAGTGTACCGGCTGGCACTTTATTAAACGTTCTCTCAAAAAACGGTGAATTTTACAAAGTAAAGTATAAAGGAAACGAAGGGTATATCTACCTTGAATTTATTCAAAAAGTTGAATGATATTACTCTACTCATCCTGGTCAATCTTCAGTATTCTGTCACCGGGCTTTAATGCATCACCTTTTTTTGCAAAAATGGCAGTAACAATACCACTCATTTCACAGAGAATCGGTGTTTGCATTTTCATCGCCTCCATAATCGCCACACGATCTCCGACCAGCACCTCCTGACCTTCATCCGCCGATATCTCAACTATATTTCCACCAAATGGAGAACGTACATCTCCTGCCCTGGCAAGATCAATTATTTCTTCCTTGGACAGAATTGCCTCGCCTGCCTCTGAAAGCGTCACCTCCGGCTTGAAATTAAAAGATGACTGATGATGGTCAACGGTAAGATAGACAGATGTTTCTCCTGTATCAGTCACCGGAGAAGGACCAATCTCAATCATATGTTCTTTGCCCTGATGGTCTCTAAAGGCCAGTTTGTCGCCAATTTCAAACCCTCCCTTATGGAAAAAAACAGCAGGTGACAAAACATAAACCCGGCCATACTTTTCTTCAAATTTGAGAAACTCAACGGCGTCATTGGGGTGCTGAAGATAGAGAATAAGCTGCTCATCAGTCGGTTCCATCCCTAACTGTTCGGCAAGATCATATCTTTCAAGGGCAAGATCCATATTTTCAACTTCTTCTACACCACCCTCCTCTTCGAGAACTGTTATCCAGTCATCTCCCAGAACCTTTTCATATATCCACTCGTCCGGTTTATAAAAAGGAAACGGCCCATATTTACCCAGCAGCAAATTTTTCAGATCCCCGGAGGGGTTACCGTAACGCTCCCCGTCAATAACATTTGATACAGCGGTAGTCCAGAGGATCTGTGAGCCCGGTGTAACCGACCAGTAGTTCCCCAACTCTTTCTGTACCCGTGGCAATTCTTTATGCAGGATGTCAGGCATCTTATCAAGAAACCCTCCCTTTGATGCCTGCTCGAGACTTGACCCCATCGCCCCGCCCGGCAGTTTATGAATCTGCACAGTTGGCTGAAAACCTTTTATCTGGGATTCAAACTGATCGTAATACTGTCGCTCGTCCCGTATCACCTCAGATGTTTCGATCACCGCACCTTCATCAAGGCCCTCAGCCACATAGCCAAATTCCTTTAGTGACTGAACCACGCTGAGAATCGGGGGAGGTCCATAGAACCCGGTAAATGCGGAATCCGCTGCATCAACAATTGTGGCACCATTTTTTACCGCCTCGATAATTCTTCCCAGGTCATTGCCATCGGTGTTATGACCATGATAGTGAAGAGGGATATCCGGATATTTCTGTTTAAGCGAATCAACCAGTTGACCAATTCTGGTAGGTGTCCCCAGGCCTCCATGATTTTTGATACAGAGGACAATATCCCTGCCCGTCACGTCAATGATCTCCCCTGCTTTGGCCACATAGAAATCATCCGTATGCTCCGGTCCGGTCGAAAAACAGATACATGGCTCATTAAGTTTTCCGGCCTTTGCCACCTCCTCGAAAACAGCCAGCATATTGGGTACATGATTCATAAAATCAAATGTTCGCCATACATCCACAAATTTGGCAAATTCACGGACAGTAAAACGAATGACATTCTGCGGATAGGGGCGATAACCAAAGAGATTTACTCCTCTGCAGAGGGTCTGAAACATCGTATTCGGCATGGATTCTCTCAATCTCCTCAGCTTGAGAAAAGGGTTCACCTGCTTGCGCAGAATATCCACATGAATAGATGCTCCACCGGTTATCTCTAAAGAAAAATATCCGGCCCTTTCCCTGGCGGGTGCAGCCATCAGATCCGTATGCAGCAGTATCCGGTTTTTAAAGTCAGATTGGGAGAGATCTCTGGCTGTGTTGGTTATATAATACCCTTTGGTATTTCGCAGTGTCTCAACTATTTGCGCAACTGGAGTTCCCTGATTTATTCTTGTCATATTATGTTCCCTGTACGTTTTTCTTCATCTATTACTTAGAAATTGAACCTTCTCTTTTTCATAAAAATTTTATGCAGCATAGGGATTTTCTTTGCGATAATGAATTTCCGCAATCAACCTCGCCAGTTTACCTACCTCACTGGAGTCTTCATCGTAGAGAAAAATATGCGGATGAGTATCAATATATGAGGTATCAAAGTTACCGCTTAAGAAATCCTTTTCCGATGCAATATTTTCATAGAACGGAATTGTAGTTTTGGGCCCCCTGATCGCAAAATTCTGCAAACATCTTCTCAGTCTGCCCACAGTTTCATCCCAGGTAAATCCATGTACTGTTAATTTGACCAGAAGTGAATCATACACCTCAGGGATAACATACCCCTGATACACAAAGCCATCCAGACGTACTCCAAAGCCACCAGTGGAACGATAAACGGAGACCTGCTTGCCACCCTCCGGCATAAAATCATTTTTGGGATCTTCCGCATTGATCCGAACTTCAATAGCATGTCCCCTGGGCTTTACATCCTCCTGAGTAAAAGAGAGCGGATTACCAAAGGCGAGATTTATCTGGTTGCGGACAATATCAATGCCGGTAATCATTTCCGTTACCGTATGCTCGACCTGAACCCTGGTATTAATCTCCAGAAAATAGTAATTAAAATCTCTGTCGAGAAGGAATTCAACAGTTCCGGCATTGAAATAATTTGACGCCTCTGCTGCCTTGACAGCGGTTTCACATATTTTATCCAGCAGACCCTGATCCTCAATCATGGAAGGCGCTATTTCTACAAGTTTTTGATTTCTGCGCTGGATCGAACAGTCACGGGTACCCAGATGGAGCGTATTACCATGGCTGTCAGCAAGTATCTGCACTTCAACATGTTTCGGATTGAGTACCACTTTCTCCAGATAGACCGAATCATCATTAAACGCTGCAAGTGCTTCAGAGCGCGCCATCGGAATCTGTTCTACCATCTCCTGGTCGTTCTCAATCCTGCGAATACCGCGGCCGCCTCCCCCGCAGGTCGCTTTCAGCATGACCGGATAACCATATTCAGCGCCAAAGGTGCGTGCCTCTTCGATACCTTCTTTTCCCTGTGACAGATTGGGAGTCCCCGGAACCATTGGAATGCCTGCATCAGACATGATTTTCCTGGCAGTCACCTTATTTCCGAGATTGGTGATTATTTCCGAAGATGGTCCTATAAAGATGATATCTTCCAACTCGCAGGCTTTAGCAAAAAATGGATTTTCCGCCAAAAACCCGTAGCCGGGATGAACAGCAATGGCACCTGTTTTTTTTGCAGCCCATATGATTTTTTCGATATTGAGATAGTCAGACCGCGGACCATCACCCAGTAAAATTGCCTCATCAGCTATTCTGATATGTCTGGACATCTCATCCGGAGTTTCATATACGGCAACAGCAGCATGGCCCAGTTCCTGTATGGCCCGGATTAATCGAATAGCAATCTCACCCCGATTGGCTACTAAAATTTTCTTTTTCAATGGAGCTCCTTTTGTATTGGCATTGCAAACCATCATTGATGTCGTCGCAAAAACTCTTCATCTGCCTCGTTGCTGCACATTTCCTATTATTTCGACGTACCTTAGTACGCCGAAATAATAGGAAATTTACGCGCCTC
>DEIL01000222.1 GCA_002352445.1 Desulfobulbaceae bacterium UBA2775 | reverse complement strand
TCGGACAGATACTCTTCTATAAGGTGAGCCAGTACCTCTGTGTCTGTCTCCGATGAAAAATTGTGCCCCCTGGCCTTCAATTCCTCTCTTAAAGAGTGGTAGTTTTCAATTATGCCATTATGAATTACTACCAGATCACCGGTGCAGTCACTGTGAGGATGTGCATTTTCCGTGGTCGGCGCCCCGTGAGTTGCCCAGCGTGTATGTCCCAGACCAATATGGGACGGTGCTATCAGAGCGGAATCAATTATTGCCTCAAGATTCGACAATTTCCCCTCGGAGCGATGTTTTATTAATTTTCCATCTTCCAGGTAAACTATTCCTGCTGAATCATATCCCCGGTATTCCAGTCGTCTAAGACCTTCCAGCACAACGGGAACCACTCTGCGTGGGCCGCAATATCCAACAATACCGCACATAATTTCTACCTCTATTCTTTAGGATAAGTCCATCCTTCATCAGGGACAGCAACAAAAATTTTGTATCTCTAGAATATCATGAATCAAACAGAAATCAAATTATTACGCAAAGGACAAGGCTTCCATTTGCCGTTATCGTCACCCACTCCTGGTTTTTCTCTTTCAACCGCAGTAGAAAGAAGGTATTATTGCCCCGTTTATATCGTTTGCAATTCCTATCAACCTCTCTACTATTTACTCTAATACCATGGGCGACAAACAACGATTAAAAGAAATCCTTCTTGAAAAATCATATCGAAAAGGAGCCTTCACCCTGACCTCAGGGAAAACATCCGATTTTTATATAGACGGCAAACAGACAACACTTTCTGCTGAAGGCGCTTATCTTTGCGGCAAATTACTCTTTGAACTCCTGCAGAAATCCAATACAGCCATCCATGCCGTTGGCGGCATGACCCTTGGTGCCGACCCTTTGGTTACTGCAGTATCTATTGCAAGTTATATGGCCGGAGAACCGATCCCGGCATTTATCATAAGAAAGGAAGCAAAAGGACACGGTACCGGCAACTATATAGAAGGATTGAAGAACATGCCGGATGGCTGCACTGTTGCCCTGCTGGAAGATGTTGTAACCACCGGCGGTACACTTTTACAGGTTATTGACCGGGTGGAGGCAGCAGGATTTAAGGTTGGCCTTGTTGCCACGGTTGTTGAAAGACAGGAGGGTGGTGTTGAAGTGTTGAAGAAGGCTGGCTATACGCTTGAGGCACTCTTCAGTCGTGAAGAACTCCTTGCGGCCTGACTGCTATGGAGTGTAAAAAATGTCCCGGTAAGCTTGAAGTGCATCGCTCTTGTCGTCGTGTGCGATTACGATGCACGGCCTGTGGCAAAGAGTATCAGATTCATGAAGTCGCCAGCGAACTGGACAGAGAAACAGAAGAACTCCTCGAGTGTTATACTGCGATCATATATGACTAACGGGGGCAAACCCCGTAACCCAAGGCTGTAAGACTGTTAAAGTACAAAACATTCTGGAATGACAAATTATATATTTTGATTATTTCTCTATTTATATGCTAAAATTCAGTAGTGCCCGGTTAAGAATTTGCAAGAGGGTTTGTGGGTTGTTTCTGGAGCGTCATCCTGCAAATTTCGTAGTATTTTCTTAACATTTTCGTGTTTGATTTTTATCAGTCTTTGCGAGAAGCTCGCATGATAAAAATTGAATATGAAAATGTTTGAAAATCAAGAAATTTGCAGTAAAAAAGCGGAAGAAATCAACTCACAAACTTGTACGATAAGTGTTGCAATTTTCTAACCGGACATTACTGGCCAAAATTACAATTTAATACTTCACTTAAATAAATATAATTAGACATGGCAAACGAACAATCTATAAGCACATCTTTTGTCAAAGATGATAATGAAGCAACCGTAGTCTGCCCGGACTGCGACCTGGCAAAAACCGTCTCCGTTAAACAGTTCCGTAATCAACAACATAGAATTAAGGTAAAATGCACATGCGGCAATGTCTTCGAAATAATGCTGGAGTTTCGCCGCCATCGCCGTAAAGACACTTCTTTAAGTGGAACCTACAAACTAGATGCATCAAATACTGGTGGTGGAGTCGTCGAAATTGTCAATCTCTCCCTGGGCGGGGCGTGTTTTGAAACACGGGGAAATCATGATGTGAAAATCGGCCAGACAGGGAGTATTAACTTTACTCTTGATAACCGCAAACAGTCCGTTCTTTTAAAATATGTGGTTATTCGTTCAGCACAAGGAAACCGTATAGGCTGTGAGTTTATTGAAGACCAGGCCTATGAAGCTGCACTCGGCTTTTACCTCCAGCCCTGATCACCGCCAAGTACCTTGCCGATAAGCCTCTCCGCCTGAAGCAAAAAAGGTCTTAAGGTCTCTGGCTGCAGAGCACTCACAAGCAGCCCCCCTTCTTTTTTAACTTTCTCGGCAAGAGTCCCTGTCTCCAATAAATCAACCTTATTATAGAGCTTCAGACATGGAATATTCTCCAGGTCCAGATCTCTGAGAAACTGCTCAACGACATTCATCTGATCGTGATAGGCCGGGTTGGAAATATCGACAACATGAATCAGCAGATCAGCTTCTCTCAGCTCTTCCAATGTTGCCATAAAAGCCTTGAGAAGTTCTGACGGCAGATTTCGAATAAAACCGACGGTATCAGTAATAATCACCTCGGTCTCTGCTGGAAACCTCAATCTGCGGCTGGTCGGGTCCAGAGTCGCAAAAAGTTTATCTTCTGCAAATATCTTACTGTTGGTCAGGGTATTGAGCAATGTGGATTTGCCGGCGTTGGTGTACCCGACAAGGGAGAGAACAGGCAGATCTTTTTTCCTTCTTTTTGCCCGCCGACGATAACGTTCCCTACTGACATTTTTCAGCTCCTTTGCCAGTCGTGTCACTCTATCATTTATGCGCCGCCGATCAATCTCCAGCTTGGTCTCGCCCGGCCCCCTCGCCCCTATTCCTCCTGTCAACCGGGAAAGAGCATCATCACGGGATGAAAGTCTTGGCAGCATGTATTTCAGCTGCGCCATCTCCACCTGGAGTTTGCCCTCCCTGCTCATCGCCCGGTGAGCAAAGATGTCGAGAATCAACTGGGTGCGATCAATAACACGCAGCTCCGTAAAATCGATTATTGAACCTATCTGAGAGGGATTCAGCTCCTGGTTGAAAATCAAAAGATTGGCATCAAGCTGCAGGGCCCTGATCATTATATCAGCAAGCTTTCCTTTTCCAAGAATTAACCGCGGATTGACTTTCCGTCTACGTTGCAGAACCGTATCCAGAACAAGTACATTGTCGGATCGACACAGCTCAACAAGCTCTGCGAGTGATTCTTCGGCACGGGTTTTAGCTTCGGTGCTGACACTTACCAGTATAGCCCTGTCCTGTTGCTGATCTACTTTTCTTGTCCTGCTGCGGGAAGCAAACTCTCTTTCCAGTGCCAGGATAAGTTCCTCGACAGAATCAGTCTGGTTAGCCGGGTGAACAGGCTCTAAAAATGTCCAGTTCCTGCCATCCTTTTCTGTCGGCAGAAGATGTGCCGTGTAAATTCGTTCCGGAAGCCCATCAGGGGTGATCTTCAACACCGAAAGAAGATCCAGCCGCAAAAAAAGAAGATCCATCAAATCTTCATCACTGATACCTTCTCCGGCAAGGTGGGTATGTATCAGCCGCACCCCTTTCAACCTTCCACCGGAAGAACGCAAGTGACCGAGTTGGGGGATAACAATCTGGGAGAAATTGCCAACAATAATGGATTCTACCTTGCCGGATCTATGGATAAGCATCCCTATCTGTCGATTCAGCTCCTGCGATAACCGGCACAACGTTCGCGCCATTTCCGGATTGATAATATTGTCCCGCGGCACCCTTTTACCCCCTAAACGCTCCAGGGCTTTCATCTGCTGCTTTTTCAATCCGTTTGTATTTCCGGTTACAATTCCGATAAACCTTCTCCTGTTGGCGGTTCTAACCTTTATCTAACACCCATGAAATGAATTTCACAACGATAACATTGCTTCGCTGTTATGAAAGTAATGTAACCGGGATTGTGAGGGGTATTGTTGTGAATGTGATTTCATGGCTGTTGGAAGTTATTATCTGGACTTTTATCCCGTTCACCCCTGACACCGGACGGCAACATCCGTTTACAGACAGTATCCGCCGTGTATTTTTCCCATATCTTATCTTCATATGAATCATGACAGCCGACACACTGTCCGACACGCAGGATCGCTCTAAGCTCTTTGCCGTTAAATGGTCGTAACTCAGGTCTTGAACTGTACTGCAGGGGGTTCCCGTCAAGATCCACATATCCGTCAAACGGTACAGTCCTGCCGCTATGAGTATCCACACCCTGATCCAGGCTCTCAAACAGCAGTTTGCCGTCTTTTTCAAACAAGGTCCCCTCACCAAGCCCCAGGCTTTTTGTCGATCCGTGACAATCAATACAGCTGCGGCCTTTAGCCTGGGTGGTGTGAGGATTAATGGCTGCCATGGTGAACCTGTTAAAACTCTTTTCGATATCACCTTCCTTATCCACCACAGTAACAATATCCTGACAGCCAGGAGTTACAATCACGACCTTGTCGCTCCAAACCCCAAGCATCGGTTTTTCATAGCGAATATAGGATCTCCCTTCCTCCCATAAACCGTCTGTCTCTTCCAGACTCAGTTTATCAAGGTGAGTCCGGCCGGCATCTCTTTTGGCGTGACAGCCATAACATTGTGCCACCCAGGTGGAATGACATGCTTCACAGGTAACCCTCTTATGGGCAGAAAAATCACATACTCCATTTTTAGGCTCCTTTAATGGACGTTTTTTCTCATCCACCTTGCCTGTAAGGAGCCAGCTACCATCTTCTTTAACAACATTGGTTAACATCTCATTCTTTCGTGTCTTTCCTGGATTGTTCGAGTGACACATTTCACACGAGATCTCCAACTGTTCTTCGTAATGGGCATAGCTTGTGCCGTCTCCCATAATCTCATTACGGGTATGGCAGTCTATGCACTCCATACCCTTGCTATGGTGTACATCGTCAGCAATTTCAAGATAAAATCTGGCACCCGGCAACTGCCTGGAGTTCAGGCCGCCTTTTTCGTATGGAGTACCGTAGCCTTCCGATTCAAAAATTCCCATATATGATATACCTATCCGACCGGACCTATTATGGCAGCGAACACAGTTTGCGGTTTGAACCTTTGAGGTGATCAGCGGATGTATTTTTTTCTTAGGCGGGCCTCCCTCTTCACTGTCGTCTGCAACAACTACCGTGGCCATTTTATCTTTTCCAGGCAAAGAATAGTGACAGGCTGAACACCCTCCACCTTTTTGATTGAAAAATTCCGGCACCCCGGGAAGATCATTTTTCTGTTTCCATAGATGACAGGTTGCACAGAGTTTTCTGAAATAATCCAGGGCCAGTGAAGTTTCACCGCTTTTCAGCAGTTCCTCAACAGTGAGATCTGTGTTCTGGCTCTCTGTTTCCCCCCAATAATAGAGCAGGGTCCCGAGAATTCCTCTGTTTGTTGCCATAAGAGAGTTTTTTACCTTATGCATGTCAGTAGGATGGCAGCCCTCTACCGAACAGGTCTTCTCAACATGACGGAGGTCACCGGGATTCAGCACCATATCTTTGTGTCCTTCCTCCTCAGTTATTGCCAGAGGATTACCAAGATGACAAACTGCGCAGCCTATTACGGCAGGATCGTGAGCCGGATCAAGTTTTTCATCCTTATGACAACTGACGCACATATCAACATTGCCGGAAGCAGTGACCGCCAATTTTCCCGGGCGTTTCAACTGACTTTCACTGAAAATCAACCAGCTGAAACCAGCCAAAAAAAGTATTATAACAGACACTCTCAGCCGGAGTTGTCTTTTTGAATCTTTAGATCTAGGGATAGACATCGAAAAGCTTTATTGCTGAAAATTCTGAACATTTGGAAAACGACGACCATAACCGAAGGCCTTGGTTGTCACCTTTAGCCCCATGGGCGCCTGCTTGCGTTTGTATTCGTTTATGCGAACGCGGTGAAGAATATCTCGAACCATTACCTCCTCAAAACCTCGCCCGACAATCTCCCCTACTCCTTCCCCGCTTTCGAGGTGCAGTTCAAGCACCTTGTCAAGGATCTCGTAAGGAGGCAGATCATCCTGATCACACTGATCCGGTTTAAGTTCGGCGGTAGGTGCCTTGGTGATCGTCCGGATGGGTATTTTAATCCCATTTTTATTGACATAATGGGCGAGTTCATAGACCAGTTTTTTGGGGACATCAGAGATAACGGCAAGGCCACCGCTCATATCTCCATAAAGAGTGCAGTAGCCAACAGCCATCTCACTCTTATTGCCGGTGGCCAGGAGCAGGTGGTTAAACTTGTTAGAAAGAGCCATCAGCAAATTCCCGCGGATGCGTGCCTGGATATTCTGCTCCGTAAGATCTTCGTCCAATTCTTGAAAAAGTGGCGCAAGGCACTTTTGGAAGTTAGCAAAAAGATCTTTAATGGGGATTATCTCAAAGTTACAGCCCAGATTTGCTGCCAGCTCTTTCGCATCTTCAAGAGAGTCGGTGGAACTGTACGGGGACGGCAGTGCTACTCCTAGAACATTCTCAGGCCCGAGAGCATCAACTGCAACAGCTGCAGTCAGTGCTGAATCAATGCCTCCGGATAAACCCAACACGACAGAAGAAAACCCGCATTTAGTCACATAATCCCTTACTCCCATCACCAGTGCATCAAATACGGCCTCCTCCGGCTCCGGCGTCAACACACCGGAAAGATCCCCCTTCCAGTTTTGGGTATCAACAACAATCAGATCTTCTTGAAATCCCGCAGCCTGGGCAATTACTTCACCTTTTTCGTTCATTGCCAGACTTCGTCCGTCAAAAAGGAGAGAATCCTGTCCTCCAACTTGATTGCAGTAGAGGAATGGTATCTTATGCTCAACACAAATCTCTTTGAAAAGAGTTTTCCTTACTTCTTCCTTATCAATTTGAAAAGGGGAAGCTGAAATATTTATAATCCCATCAACGCTCACTCCCTTTTTCACTGCAGAGGAAAAAAAATCTGCAACAGGCTTCACATCATAATCCTTAACCCCGTGGTGCCAGACATCTTCACATACCGTTGCACAAAAATGGTGTCCCTCCAGTTCATATATCTCTGAAGGAGATCCCGGTTCAAAATATCTGGTTTCATCGAATACGTCATAGGAAGGCAGCAGCTGTTTTCGTGCTCTGAAAATAATTTTTTTATGCCGAACAACAACAGCAGAATTGTAAAGGGGTTTTCCTCTCCCATCCCCTCGACGCTCAATACATCCCAACATTACATCAAGAGCAGGAAGATCGCCAATGAGATCTGAAAGAGCTTGATCGCCGGCCTCCAGAAAAGCTTTTCTTTCCAGTAAATCCTGTGGCGGATACCCAGATATTGCCAACTCAGGAAATATGACAAGAGAACATCCTTCCGATTTCGCCCTTCCTGCCCACTCGCATATCTGGGCGCAGTTTTTCCCGAAATCGCCAATAATCGGGTTTAGCTGTACTAGACCGATTTTCACCTTTTCCTCCAGCGTCAGGTGTGATTACTCGTAAAATATTTATTCGAAGTTCTCAGACTGAAACAACAGCTTCTATTTAACTTCTTTATTCTTTTTTTTCCTCTGGTATTTTCGGACAGCACGATTATGGGCTGAAAGTGAAGCAGAAAATTGATGTGTTCCATCATTTTTAGAAACAAAATAGAGAAATTTGGTTTCGGTGGGGTGAAGTGCGGCATGCAGAGCCTCTTTCCCGGGATTGCAGATGGGGCCGACCGGCAGTCCCGGTATTGTATACGTATTGTACGGAGTTGGATTGCGGAGTTGTTGTCTGGTAATCTTCCCCGAAAAATTTTCTATCCCGTACACAACAGTGGGATCGGACTGGAGACGCATTCCACGGGCCAGTCTGTTTGTAAAAACACCTGCGATAAGGGACCGTTCACTGGCAGCAGCTGTTTCTTTTTCAACCATTGAGGCAAGAATAACCATCTTCTCCCTGTTGATCACACGGTCTTTTTCAGCGGTAAGTTCAGCCCATACCGTTGAAAATCGGTGCACCAGCATTGTGATAATTTTCCCGGCTCCTTTCATTTCTGAAGTCAGCAGGTATGTATCCGGGTAGAGGTATCCTTCCAGGCTTGAAATATTTTCCAGGTCCAGTATTTCAATAAACCGCTTATCAGTTACGAGTGAGATAAATTTTTCAGCATCACACCACCCCTTTTTTGCAAACAGCTCTGCAATATCTTTTGCGCGTAATCCTTCAATTATTGTTACAGAATGTTGTACCGGTTTTGCAAAGGCCAACTCTTTAATAACATCCCCGGGTCGCTGTCCACCCCTCAGTCGAAACTCTCCTGCCTGGAGTCGACCAGAATAACCGGAAAATTTTGCCAGCAACAGAAACCGGAGGTCAGTACGAATAAGCCCTGCATCACCAAGTATTTTCCCGATAGCTTTAACCGATGATCCTTTAGGGATATTGACAATAACCTCATTTTCGGGTGGAGTCGGTCCCTTTCCAAGGACATATGCACCCATCCACCCTCCTGCAGCTATAACCAGCAGGAAAAGGAAAAGGGCTGTCCACAGGACAACCCTTTTTATGGTACATCTCTTACTGATATTTTCTTCCTGATCAATCACAGCCTGTGTTATTTATGCTTTTTCTTGATGCCGTTTTTTGGGGGAGACCGATTTGCTAAAGGCAATTTTAACAACCTCATCCATATCCTTAACAGGGTAAAATTTCATTTTATCTCGTATATCTTTTGGTATTTCCACAAGATCTTTTTTATTCTGAGCAGGAATAATTATGGTGTAAATACCTGCTCGCAGGGCTGCCAGAGCTTTCTCTTTTAAACCACCAATGGGCAATACACGGCCCCGCAGTGTCACCTCGCCCGTCATAGCCAGTTGGCTTATCACTTTCTTCTGTGTGAAGGCAGAATAGAGTGCCGTAGCGATAGTAATACCAGCCGATGGTCCGTCTTTGGGTATTGCACCGGCTGGAACATGAAGATGGAGATCAATTGTATCAAAATAATTCTCCTTCACTCCAAGTTCCCTGGATCGACTCCGACAATATGTAAGTGCTGCCTGAGCGGATTCCTTCATCACATCCCCCAGTTGTCCTGTCAGAATCAGTTTGCCTTTGCCGGGCATGAGATTCACCTCAATCTGCAAAATCTCACCACCGATCTCGGTCCATGCAAGACCGGTTACCAATCCGGGTTGCTCAAGTTTTTCCAACTCGGACTCGGGGATGGTCTTTGGCGGTCCGAGGTAGCGGTCAAGATTCTTTCTGGTGACACTGTACGGGCCCTTACCTCCTTCAGCGATTTTGCGGGCAATTTTACGGCACACCTTACCGATTTCCCGCTCAAGATTTCTCAGCCCCGCTTCATAGGTGTAATGAGTAACGATATACTGGATTGTGTCATCGTTCATTCGAATCCGCCTGGCCTTGATGCCGTTCTCCTTCAACTGCCGTGGAAACAGGTATCTCCTGGCAATAACAATTTTTTCTTCCAGGGTATACCCCGACAGCCGAATAACCTCCATTCTATCCAGAAGCGGTCTGGGGATAGTGTCGCTCATATTGGCTGTGGTGATAAACATCACCTTGGACAAGTCGATAGGCAGATTCATATAGTGATCTGAAAACTCGAAATTCTGTTCCGGATCCAGCACTTCAAGCAGTGCAG
Organism: Desulfobulbaceae bacterium UBA2775; assembly: GCA_002352445.1. Taxonomy (GTDB): domain Bacteria; phylum Desulfobacterota; class Desulfobulbia; order Desulfobulbales; family Desulfocapsaceae; genus Desulfomarina. Next base: position 3,777 of record DEIL01000222.1, on the reverse strand, counting down.
AGGATGGGTCACCACGGTAGTCAGCACCAACCTTATCAACCTCGTCCATCATAAAAACAGGATTATTGGCCCCTGTTGTTTTAAGTCCCTGTACGATTCGACCCGGCATGGCTCCGATATAGGTCCTCCGGTGCCCCCGGATTTCCGCCTCATCGCGCATCCCTCCCAGGGAGAGTCGATGAAATTTCCGTCCCATGGCCCGGGCAATAGACTGCCCTAACGAAGTTTTACCAACCCCGGGAGGGCCGACGAAACAGAGAATTGGTCCTTTGGTGGATTTGTTGAGTTGACGTACCGCCAGGTATTCAAGGATTCTTTCTTTTATTTTTTCCAGGCCGTAATGATCTTCATCCAGAATCTTTCTAGCCCGTTTCAGATCAAGAAGATCTTTCGTACCCTTTTTCCAGGGGACATCAAGAATCCAGTCAATATACGTCCGAATTATAGTAGCTTCCGAGGAGTCCGGATGCATCATCGCCATGCGGTTCAGCTGTTTTTTCGCTTCTTTCCGCACAGTTTTAGACATTTTGACTTTTTTCAGCTTCTTGGCCAGTACATCAATTTCCTGACTGTAGTCATCTGTGTCGCCAAGTTCTTTCTGCAGGGCATGAATCTGTTCTCTAAGAAAATATTCCCGCTGGGATTTGGTCATTTCCTCCTTTGCATCATTTTGGATCTTTGCCTGCACAGTAGAAACTTCAAGTTCTTTTGCCAGCAAGTCATTCACCAGCTTAAGACGAGCCAGCGGATCGGTTTCTTCCAGTATCTTCTGGGATTCAAAAATTTTTAATCGGAGATTTGAACCCACCAGATCGGCAAGCCGTCCCGGATCTTCGATATTGTTAATAATCATCATCAGGTCTGCGGACAAAATTCCCCGCAAAGACATTATTTTTTCAGTCTGCTCTCGGACGGTACGCATCAAAGCTTCAACCTCAACACTCACCTCCAGGGTTTCCTGTTCTTCAATTACTTCCACCGATACCTGATAGAACGGCTCTGTTTTTACAAATTTCTTTATCCGGGCTTTGGACATGGCCTGAACGAGTACCTTAAGACGACCATCCGGCAATTTCAGGGTGCGCATTACCATACAGACCATACCGACCTTGTAGAGATCGTCTTCAGATGGATTGTCCTTGGTGGCGTCCTTCTGGGTAACAAGCATCAACAGTTTATTGGCCCCCAGAGCTTCATTCACTGCCTCTACTGAGCCTGGACGGCCAACAAAGAGAGGAATTATCATATAATTGAAAACAACTACATCCCGTACCGCCATCATGGGCAGCACTTCAGGAATCTCCATATCTTCGTTATTGGAGAAATCGTCCATACCTATACTTAATGAGTCATTAAATTCCACACAAACCTCCTGACAAGATCACTTTTTCCACCATCTAATTTCACGGCAGTCTCTTTCAGCAATCTTCTCTATTTTTCTATATATAGAACATTGATTTACTTTCGTTTTTCAAAATCGGAGAAATTCTAAACATCCAGTTTGGTTTAGTCAAGACGGTTTGACCTCCGTGGGTTTTTATTAACATTTTTTCTTGAACTCTTGACCCTTTTCTCTCATATTGTTCACTCAAGTAAAAAGTCTTCCCCTGCAAATGAGAAAAGAGACTATTTTGCAAAATCTTAGTTATCTGGAGAGTTATAATGCTTACAACGCAATCTTTTTTTAACCTGGAAGGTTTCCCCTGCAGGGATCTTTTTTCAGAAGATGACTATGTCTGGACCCCTCTCAACAACCTCAAAGAGTATCTGGATAATTATAACTATCCCAGTTACGATAGTCAGCTGATAAAAGACGGTGTACCACTTCAGGAACATGTTATTATCCATGAAGGAAAGGCTGTATCCAGTGATAACTGCGAAATTATTTTTGGAGACACTACTAAAGACGGGCTGCAGGTAAATAAAAACGGCCGTAGACTTGAAGGTGCTGCAGTGATAATGGCTGGTGCCGTTCTTGCCGGTAATCGTATCTCCCTGGGAGAGGGCGTCCTTGTTGAATGCGGCGCAATGATAAAATCACCGGCCGTAATTGGTAACGGTTGTGAAGTACGACAGGGGGCATATCTTCGTGGCAATGTGCTGACCGGGAAACGATGCATCCTGGGTCATACCACAGAGGTAAAACACTCTATTTTCCTCAATGATGCCAAGGCTGGACACTTTGCCTACCTTGGAGACTCAATTCTTGGAAACAACACAAATCTCGGAGCTGGCACTAAATTCGCGAATCTGAGGTTTCTTCCCGGGAATTTAACTCTGTTTCATAACGGGGAGAGAATTGACACAGGCAGAAGAAAATTCGGTGCCATCCTGGGAGATGACGCTCAAACCGGATGTAACTCGGTTGCCAACCCAGGAACGATTTTCGGCAAAGGAGCCATACTGATGCCCAATGCCACCGCCCGGGGGGGATACCACTCTGAAAAAAGCATCCTTCGTTAAACTTGATGGCGTCGTAAAAAGTCCGATCTCCTGTGTTGTAGGTTTTTGACAGGACCTCGACATACCACATGTATAGCCGAGAACCTGCCAAAAACACTACGCCTTGTATATCAAACCTCGAGTGACCTTTTTACGAGTTTATCTAACCTGATAAACCCGTAAAAAGCTCCCTGCTCCGTTATTCCCGCCTGCGCGGGAATGACGGAATGGCGAAATATTTGGGTTTTTACGATTCCATCAAACTTGATAATTTCTAAAATTATAATATATCGCAGTAAGGAGTAATAAATGAAATTTAATCTTAAAAAACGAAGCTTCTTAAAACTTCTCGATTTTTCACCTGAAGAAATTGTGTCTTTGCTCGAACTCTCGGCCGATCTGAAAAAAGCGAAATATGATGGATCTGAACAGCAAAAATTACGTGGTAAGAATATCGTCCTGATATTTGAGAAGTCCTCAACCCGGACCCGATGTGCCTTTGAGACTGCAGCTTATGATCAGGGAGCAAATGTCACTTACCTTGGACCAACCGGCTCACAAATGGGAACCAAGGAATCAATTAAAGATACCGCCAGGGTTCTGGGTCGCATGTATGCCGGTATTGAATATCGTGGGTTCGAGCAGTCGAAAGTTGAAGAATTGGCTAAATATTCCGGTGTCCCTGTATGGAATGGATTGACTAATGAATTTCATCCAACCCAGGTACTTGCAGATCTACTGACGATACGGGAACACTCCGACAAACCATTGGACCAGATCATTTTTGGCTATCTGGGAGATGCAAGAAACAATATGGGGAATTCCTTGATGATCGGTTGCGCTAAAATGGGGATTGATTTCCGGTCTGTTTCACCCGGCAACCTGCAGCCGGACCAGCATCTTGTGTCAACAGCACTTGAAATTGCCAAAGAGACCGGAGCCAAAATAACAATTACAGAGGATATTGCCGCCGGGGTAAAAAATTGCGATTTTCTCTGTACCGATGTGTGGGTCTCCATGGGAGAGCCAGAAAATGTATGGAAAGAGAGGGTCTCCACCCTTCTCCCCTATCAGGTCAACGCCGGGGTACTGGAAATGACCGGCAACCCGTCAGTGAAATTCCTGCACTGCCTCCCCGCCTTTCACAACCGTGAAACTGAAATTGGGGAGCAAATTTACCAAACCTTCGGTCTGGAGGCTATGGAAGTCACAGAAGATGTGTTTGAATCGCCGGCATCTGTCGTTTTCGACGAAGCAGAAAACCGAGTCCACACGATCAAGGCGGTTATGGTTGCAACGCTTGGAAACTAACCCTGATGGCGTCGTAAAAAGTCC
>DEIL01000087.1 GCA_002352445.1 Desulfobulbaceae bacterium UBA2775 | reverse complement strand
TGTGGATCAATTCGGTGGCATGGCGGGAATTGTGACCATGGAAGATGTTATCGAGACGCTGCTCGGGATGGAGATCGTCGATGAGGTCGACCATAGTGAGGACATGCGCTCCTATGCCCGGGAGAAATGGAAGTCCAGAGCCAGGCGTAAGGGTCTGCAGTTGGATACCCCGGTGCAGGACGGCCAGGTTCAGTCTAACGATTTCTCTGACCGACAGCCTTCGGAGAAGTGAATGTTCATACTGCTGACTCTTTTCTTTTTCAATTCGGAGTTGAACAGGGGGAGTTGATGTTCGTTGCTGGCATGATGGCCGCAGGCACAGATGTCTGCCTTATAGTTGGATAAATCTGACCCCTTTTCAGACTTCTAGGCGACCAGCTGTCTCAAAGGTTCTGATGACGTACAGTTTAAAATTTACGAATTCAAGTCAACGTAAATGTTATACAATAATTACTTCGACCCTGTTTACGGGGTTGCTTAGGAGAATTCGTGAGGTTTCTTAATCGTGTATATTTAACGGCAGCATTAATCTGCCTGGCTACACTGTGTCACGCACAAGAAGGTGACAAACCCAATGTCGTTCTGATCCTTATGGATAATCTCGGCTACGGTGAACTTGGTTCATACGGTGGCGGCGCGCTGCGCGGTGCGCCGACTCCAAATCTTGACACACTTGCAGAAGAAGGGTTTCGCCTTACCAATTTCAATACAGAGACCCAATGCACACCCAGCCGGGCATCCATTATGACAGGACGATATGCCATTCGGACCGGCAACGCATCAATTCCAATTAGCTCGTCGGTTTATGGCCTGGTTCAATGGGAACACACGATTGCGGAAATGTTTTCTGAACTTGGCTACAACACCGCAATGTATGGGAAATGGCATCTCGGCCATACGGAGGGTCGTTTTCCCACCGATCAGGGTTTTGACGTTTGGTACGGAATCCCCAATTCATCGGATGAGGCCCAGTGGCTTGGGTCTCCCGATTTCGACCGAAATGTTGGCGGCTTGATTCAACCAACCTACATTATGGAAGCCAAAAAGGGCGAAACTCCGCAAAAAGTCAAAGTCTATGACAAAAAAGCGCGATCAGAAATTGAAAAGGAACTTGCCGAGCGCGCGATCGACTTTATCGAGACATCTGCGAAAAAAGAAGACCCCTTTTTCCTGTATTTACCTTTCACTCAAATTCATTCCCCTATCCTGCCTGGCACCGATTTCGATGGATCAACTGGCAATGGATATTATGCCGACGTATTGGCCGAGATGGACGGGAATCGGTCTATCTTCATCACCTTTGTAATGAATATGGGTTAGACACCATGGATGCAGGGCATCTAGTTGCTTTTGCCATGGATCTTAAAAAAAAAATTTACCAACTGATTTGTGTGAAGGATTAAATCTTAGCTGGGGGAATATTGGCACCATGGAGAAACTGGTGCATACAATTGCTCGAAGGGGCACAAAACTTGGTGATATCCTTTCACATGGTGTTGGAGAAGCGGCAAAAAAAATCGGAAATGGCGCCGAAAAGTTTGCATATGCAGTAAAAAATCTATCCATGCCGGCAATGGATCCGCGTGGCTTTAAAGCTACAGCACTCGGATATGCGATCTCCTCAAGGGGGAGCGACTATACGTATGTTTACGCAAAACCAGAATATACCATGTCGCCTGAAGAAGGTTTAAAACGGTTTGGTTCTGTGAATGCAGCTGATCGTTTCAGCGAGGAAACTAAGGCACAAATGGTCAAGGAGTGTATACAAATTGCCGCTGTAGTAGATGCCTCTGGAATTTGTAAAATTGCACATTTGTCTATTCTTCAGAACGATCAGCTGGAAATACTAGCTCATTTATTGAAGGAAACAACAGGACTGGCAGTGACCGCTGACGAGCTTATGCTGGTAGGACAACGGATTATTAATATTGAACGTCAATTCAATTTTCGTTTCGGAGCCACTAAAGAAAATGACATGCTTCCTGAGCGTTTTTTGAATGAACCGTTACCTGAACAGGAAAATCGTGTCTCAACTGTCAATCTCGACAAAATGATTACAGAATTTTATGAATGTATGGGATGGGATGAAAAAGGATGTGTGCCGGAATCTCTAATGCAAGAGCTATTTGACTGTGTAGAAGAAACAAATAACGTTGCCAACCCCAAAGCAAATAATAATTAGAATCAAGCCGCCCTGCTGCTGTCAACCTGTCTGTCTGGTGCTGCAGAGGTACTCCCCCAAGCTGCCACAGGCTATGTTGTAAACCTTCGCTGAGACTCTCAAAACTCTCGGAAAAACATATATTGCAGGTCTCCCAGTTGGAAACCGTCAGAACAAAGTGGTGGTAACATCCACAAAAATACTTTTTAGATTCCCGATAAAAGAACTCGGGAATGACAGCAAGGGATTGATTGTACATGTCATCCCCGAAAGTTTTTATCGGGGATCCAGTAGTTGTTTTACCACCACTTTTGGAGTAGTTACCTAAAAACTTCACAACTCAATAATATTATAACGAATTTTCGAGTTACTGATTTTCAATACTCCCCAAGCATAATGTGCATAGCATGTATAAATAGGGACTTTGAAGCATGCGGTAATTTGGTGAGGGAACACATAGGGAACACAGGATATTGCTTTCGGTAGGTTTATAAATGAAAAGTCGATCATCTCTCGGCTCGCAAACAAGGGAATCAATGGAAGCCTAAAGAGCAAATAGACCACAATCACTTTTCACAAAACAAACAACCAGTAAGTTTTTTTCATAGACAGTAATCGTTTTTCATGACAATATGTATCCACAAACTAGAAATTAATATTCATGAAAAAAACGATGTATAATCAAATTTCACACCATAAAACTGTTTTT
>DEIL01000131.1 GCA_002352445.1 Desulfobulbaceae bacterium UBA2775 | reverse complement strand
CAGCTTGATCCGGCCAGGTTTTTAAGTAACAGATCTTCCGGCAAAATGGGGTATGCCATGGCCCGCTCTGCCTTTCGCAGAGGTGCGGAAGTGACATTAATAAGCGGGCCCACCACTCTTTCCAGTCCCGCCGGAGTAGAAAGGGTGTCTGTCGAGTCTGCAGGTGATATGTATGACGCCGTTATGGAGCGTTCAGGTGCAGCAGATATTATTGTTAAGAATGCAGCAGTTGCAGATTACAGACCAGTCAAAATTGCAGAGCATAAGGTAAAAAAAGAGCAGATTGAATCTCAACTTCTGCTTAAGCAAAATCCTGATATCCTGCATGAACTTGGAAAGAGAAAAAAGAAGGGACAGATACTCGTAGGTTTTGCTGCAGAGAGTCAGCATTTGAGCAAGGCCGGTAAGAGTAAACTCAAAAAGAAAAATCTCGATCTTATTGCCGTTAACGATATCAGTGGGGAAAACACTGGATTTGAGTCTGAAAGCAACCAGGTTTTGTTGGTATCTCCTGGAAAAACCCACAGATTACCCCTCACGAGCAAACAACATACAGCTAATCTTATTTGGGATGAAATATCCATCTTATGTACCTGATCGGCAGCACTTTTTAGCATGCAGGCAAAAGAGCGTACCCTCCTGACAGTGACCTGCTACCGCCCAGGAAAAATACAAATGAAGCGTATTCTTATATTGGAACCATATTACGGTGGTTCCCATAAACACTTTCTTGACGGGTTGCAGGAAGTGGTTTTTGCTGAATATACCATGCTTACTCTCCCTGCGCGGAAGTGGAAAATGCGGATGCAGCTTTCCGCCCCGTGGTTTGTCTCAAAAATCAAGGAACTGTCTGTTGACAGGAGACGTTTTGATACGGTTCTCTGCTCTACCTTTGTTGATGTGGCGATGCTTCGGGCTCTTCTTTGCCGGCTTGAAGGATGGAATGGTACTGCCCGGTTTCTTACCTATTTCCATGAAAATCAATTTGGTTATCCCCGGCGGCCAGGGGATAATTCTTTTCATCAGTTCACTGCCATTAATTTTAATACCGCACTTGCTTCTGATAGAATAGCTTTTAATTCTCACTTTAATTTTGACAGTTTTTTCAACAGCTGTGATAAGTATGTGAAATCCGCAACTGATATGAAATTATCCCGGACAGTTGATGCAATGAAGGACAAGAGTGAAGTTCTTTATCCGGGAATTGATTTTACTGGAATTGATAAATCCCTTCAATTGCCCGCAAACCCTGTCCCGGTTATAGTCTGGAATCACCGTTGGGAACATGACAAGAACCCGGAGGAATTTTTTTATGCTCTTAAGGAGTTGGAGGATGGTGGGCTGGATTTCAGACTCATCCTTTTAGGACAATCATTTAGTTTTATCCCGGATTGTTTTAAGGATGCTCGGGTGCGATTTAAGGATAAAATTCTGCATTGTGGATTTGCTGCATCATATTCAGACTATGTTTCTCTTTTAAGGCGAGGGGATATTGTTGTCTCCACATCGTTGCATGAATTTTTTGGGATTGCGATAATAGAGGCGCTGAGGGCCGGATGTTTTCCCGTACTGCCTGCACGGTTGTCTTATCCTGAACTGTTTGAGAATAAGTTTCTCTACGATGAGGGAAAGCTGGTGGAATCTCTGAAAAAGGCTATTTTAAGTCATCATTGGCCGACTGTTAGAGAAGTAAAACGATTAACCGATAAGTTCAGCTGGAACACACTTGCCGGCCGGTATGAGAAGTGGCTTTTGGGCTGACTATTTATCATTCATTGCTTTTGCAAAGTCGAGCATCCTTTTGATAGGTATTTGTGCTTTGGCTGCAAGCTCTGGAGAAACCTTGATCTCATTTGTGCCCTTTTCAAGAACTTCTGCAAGGTTCTGCAGGGAGTTCATCTCCATCCAGGGACAATTGGCACAACTGTGACAGGTTGCACCTTCACCCACTGTCGGTGCTTCAAGAAGTTTTTTCCCCGGCGCCAGCTGTCTCATCCTATTAAAAATCCCTGCATCTGTGGCAACGATGAATTCTTTGTTGGGCATGGTTGCAACCGCCTCGATCAGGGCGGTGGTGGAACCTACCACATCAGCCTGGTCTATCACTTCCTCTCTTGATTCCGGGTGTACGAGAACTGCAGCCTGAGGATGGAGTCTGCGCAGCCTCTCCAGTGCTACAGAACGAAACTCCTCATGTACAACACAGGAACCGGGCCAGAAAATCATCTCAGCACCGGTGAGTTTCTGAACGTACCTGCCAAGATGTTTATCCGGCGCCCAGATAATCTTCTCTCCCTTTTCGGCAAGATGGTTGATTATCGGTAAGGCAATACCGGAGGTGACAACCCAGTCGGAGCGGGCTTTTACTTCTGCGCTGGTGTTGGCATAGACGACAACTGTATGATCGGGATACTGATCGCAAAAGGAAGAGAAAATGTCAGGCGGGCACCCTTCATCAAGGGAGCAGGTGGCGGCCGGGTCAGGCATGACCACCCTTTTTTCATTGTTTAAAATTTTTGCTGTCTCACCCATAAAGCGTACTCCTGCGACTACCAGGGTGTCGGCGTCGTGCTCTGAACCAAACCGGGCCATTTCAAGTGAGTCGGCTACACACCCTCCTGTCTCATCTGCTAAATCCTGAAGCAAGGCATCTGTATAATAATGCGCAACAAGCACTCCATTTTGTTCTTTAAGCATCTGTTTGATTCTGTCTTTAAGATTTTCACGCTCTGTGTCAGACAGAGGAGGCCATACAGGGTGCGGTGGTACCTGAACTGTTGGAATATGAGGGAATAGTGTCTGGTCTGTCGTCTTTGATGCCATAATTTGACCTTATTTCTTTGAACTTCAAAAACCATATATTGTGTCGATTAATAAATAACCCGACTAGTCGAAAAACTTTCAGTCTCGCTGGATAAGTACCTTGAAAGTAAATGGAACAGCATAATTTCAAAATATACTCCTTGGTTTCTTGTTTTTTTTGATAGAAGTTCAGGAGTAAGGTACTAATGCAGCCAGGCAATGCTCTTATAGTGCCTTGTTGTTTGGCGTTATTTCTATAATAACTATTCAGATGAATGCAAACAACTTTTAAATAGCCATTAATGCAGCAAGTAATGTTGCATACAATTGTTTGGACATTTTCTTCTTTGGATATTAAGGATGTACATTACGTTGCAAGGAGAAGGAGGAGCTGAATGCTGCAATTTAATAATGTTTTTGAAGTGCTGACCTTGCTGGATAAAAGCAACTGTCGAAAATGCGGCGAAAAAACGTGTATGGCTTTTGCTGCTTCCGTTTTTAAAGGTCAAAAAGAAATCAATGTCTGCCCGTTAGTCAGTAGTGAAATTGCGTCAAAATACGGCGGGCAGAAGAAAAAGACAGATGTGTATGAAGATGATCTGCAGAATGCTATTAGTAAAATGAGGGCTGATCTTAAAGAAGTTGATTTTGAGGCAGTGGCAGAAAGAATTGGTGCACTTTTTGATGGAGAAAAGTTAACCCTGAAAATAATGGGTAAAGATTTCAGTATTGATAGAGAGGGTAATGTCTATACGGATATTCATGTTAACTCCTGGATACTTGTTTCTACCTTCAACTATATCTTTCACTGTAAAGGTGTCCCTGTTCAGCAGTGCTGGGTCCCATTCAGAGAACTGCCCAGCGGGCGTGATGGATTCCCCTTATTTGTACGGCAGTGCGAGGATCCCCTAAAAAGACTGGCTGATAAATACCCTGATCTGTTAATTGATATGGTGGATCTTTTCAGCGGAGGGCAGGTGTCGGATCAATATGAATCAGATATTGCTGTGATATTATCACCACTGCCTCTGGTGCCGATGTTAATCTGCTACTGGAGAGCCGATGATGGCATACCATCGAGTCTAAATGTGTTTTTTGACGCTACGGCAGAACATAATATTAGTATAGAAGGACTGCGTTTACTCGGTACAGGAATCACCCAGATGTTTGAAAAACTTGCACTTTTGCATGGAGTTGCCGGTACCCATTCTGCGTAACCTTTTTACGAATCCATCTTGTTTAACAAAAAGTAGAAACACAAATCTTGAAATTATGCTTGGAACAATCGTAATTAGTCTGGCAATTATTGCCGGCAGCTTGCTGGGGCTGTTTTTCAGTAAGGGAATATCGGATAATTATAAAGAAATCATTCTAAGTGCTATCGGCTTGTCAGTTGTCCTTATCGGCATCAAAAGTGCCCTTGTTTCCGATAGTCTGATGGTAATTATTTTTTCGTTA
>DEIL01000313.1 GCA_002352445.1 Desulfobulbaceae bacterium UBA2775 | reverse complement strand
GCCCCAAGACCATCGAACAAAGGAGGCGGCTTAAGCAAAAATGTGACTTTCAAAGAACTATTTTTCGAAAATTAGAGTATATCGTTCGGTTTTTCTTTACGTTCTCGGAACTCCCTGAATTCCTGAAACTGTTCAAGAGATTTAATATTTACCCGATCTGGTTTTTCATTAAGCACTTCCCGGCCGCGATCGGTAATACGGTAGTGAGCTCTCTTAGGTGTTTCAACCACTCCGGCCTTTTTCAAATAGGTTGATGCCCATCCGACCCGATTATCAAAAATAGGTTGTTTGCCGCTTGGCAGTAGCTCTCTTCGTTCTTCTTCATTCAAATTGAAGCCATCGGCAAGACCATTAATGATTTCCCTTAGGGTATGCTCTTTTGCGTCTGAAACAAAGTTCAAAAAAGGTAACATAATGGTTTGGTAGTCTGGAATAGTCATTTTTTCCTTTATTCCGTTTACCAGGTACGCGAATAAGAGTTTATCTAAAATCTTAACACTCAAGTCTCTTAGCTTTACTTCAATCCACCCTTATGAACTTGAAGACATCGTTTAAAACTCAAAATCTTACTCCATTTAAATTCTAAAGCATTGATAATCAAGAATCCAGCCTGCTTTGAACCTGAGCAAGAAACCCCGTAGATTCCTAAATAGCTGGTTAGGAAAGTTTATTCTGGAATTGACCGTTGGTGATAGGCAGGCTCATTTTTGATTGCTTTGGTTGACAAGAGGTAAGTGCGGATCTTGACACCCTATTCAAAAAATGGGACGAAATTTGTGAAGCCTATTTTCACAATTCGACCTAACGATAGACTAACTTATTGGAAAGTATTCTATTTTGTTAATCAAGTATTGCTTTCAGAAGCGCATCTCTCGCATCCGCGAAAAATTGAACATCAATCTTCGTCGCCATATCATCCGATAGATCGAAAAGTTGTCGTCGGCACGTCACGGGCATCAAAAGAGAAGTGGCTCCCTTTTCGATTGCGATCTCGGCGATGGTGACGGGATTATGGACCGGCTCTATAGACCCCCCAAGGTTGATTTCACCAATAATGATCAGGCCGCCGCGAACGCTCTTTTTCAAGATCGATGTGCATAGCGCCATCAATGCGGCAACTCCGACCTTAGCACCTAATTTAGCGGCATCGTAAGCACGTAACTGAACTGTGAATTCATGGTGCCTGGGGTTTTTATCCCCCACCAACTGTATGGCTCGCGAATATAGGTTTTGCTCAGCGTAGCTGATACTTTCCTTGAAAGGGGCAGGTACTGGTTTGTTAAGAATTTTGACTCCCGATCCGGGACCCTCATTGGCCTCAATTCGAAAAAGCCCCGCATGTTCATCCATGCCACCTGGGCTGATAGTCCATACCTGCCCCGGTTCCAAGGGGTCATCCCCGATGTTGTTTTCACTCTGCAATTCGGGTGTGGAAACAAATTTTTCGACGCCTTCTTCACTAAAGACATAGGAGAAATGGGTATTCCGAAACTCGGCAGCTCCGATCCGTTTTTGCTGTTCCTTGACCCTCCTACGTGCTTCAAGCGCTATCCTCACAGCCCATTCAAGATCCTCAATGGGGATATTGTCAGTTTGACCTGGGTATAGCAGTTTTAATAGGCCGCTGGTGGTCATGTTAACAGCATTCGTGTCCCGCCCACTCAGGGCTCCACCGAACAAAACACGACTGTGCATGACCGATACCCGGCTCTCACGTCGAAGCCGGCTCATGCATTCCGACAGAAAATCAGATACCATACCGAAATGATCCGTCAGTAGGTCCTTGCTAATTTTGGGTACGTCCCAGCCAGGGAGATAAGCATGAATGCGGTCCATAAATGCCGTATCATCCCTCATTTCCTGGGGCATTGGGCCAAAAAGGTGTCCGATACGCTGCTGGTGTTCGACATCGACATCAAAATTGCCCACCAGTACAATGCTTCCGTCGGCGCGTATGGATTCCTTACCCCGGCTAAACTCGCCCGATTCCATATACCCTTTCATAATATTCACACCATCTTTCTGATCGAAAGAGATGCCGGACACCTCATCAAAACAAACCACATCATACTGGCATACAAGACCCCGTTGGCCGGTGGCATTGTTTACAAACATTTTTGCTACGGTCGCTTTACCTCCGGAAATCAAATGCGCGTAAGGTGAAACCTGCTGGAATAAATGGCTCTTACCGGTGCCGCGAGGCCCGAGTTCAACCATGTTATGGTTGCGCTCTACAAAAGGAACCATGCGCAGAAAAAAGGCATTTTGAGTTCTTTCGGAAAGATTTTCAGAATTGATTCCGATGCTGCGTAAAAGAAACTGCTTCCATTCAGCAGTTGTAAATTGTTTCCGAGCCTCCATCAAAATATCCAACACATCATGTTTCGAAAGTTGAATCTCGCGAAGGGCTTCAACCCCAAACGGTCGGCCACTTTTCTCTTGTGCGATGGCGGCATCATAGCCCAAAGTGATTTCCGCATAAAAACCACCGGTCAGCATCCGCTCATGGGTGTTGACCAACTCGGAGTTTATTCGAACGTCCTTGAGTTGAAGGCTTGGAAGCGTGGCAAGGTAAGAGTCGGTCTTGGCATCCAACCTAGCGCTAAGCAGATCAATAATCTTGACGGAACCTTTTTCCTTGGCGCGGGCTTTGAACAGCTCTTCCTCCCCAGCCTTTACCGTTCGGGCCTGTAACTGTCGCTGTACGATCTCGAGCCCCTCTTCAATTTCATCAGGGTCAGTACTGGCGCAATACCTACCCAAAAGAAATTCCACAACATAAGTCGGGACTGGAAACTGACGGTTGAAGGTCCTAACAAGATCCTTGCGCACCAGATACCCATCAAGTACCGAGGCGGCCAGCTTATCCAGATGGTCCATTTCCATTAATCTGTACCTCCTCCGATGATCGTCTTTTCTTGTACGATTAATGATCCATCTTTATCGATGAGTACGATCGCTGCTTCAGTTCCTTCGAGCTCTTCATTTTCAACGACGACCGAGCCAATCCCGCTTTCGTTAATTGGCTTGACATTCATAACCACACTATGTTCAGGACTGCCCGCTTTGATCCGAACATCAAAGAATAGATCGCCAAACTCACCATCCACAGCGATTTTGCATCGAAGGCCCTTCCATACAATATC
>DEIL01000016.1:7093-13862 GCA_002352445.1 Desulfobulbaceae bacterium UBA2775 | reverse complement strand
GTTTTTTATATAAAAACCCCGTTAATCCACGATTTGGATTAACGGGGTTTTGCTTTTTCAGATATTGAATTTTTGTTAATCTAAGAGTAACATTGAAGATAAATATAACCTCAATCTGTTATCCAAAACAATACCCCTTTTCTCTTCTTCCAAAACAGTGGCAATATGGATCCTTCATCAAAGCTTTCTAAAAACCATCCAACGGTCAAAGCGCAAGTCCATGAGATTGACAGCCTGGCACAGAAACTTTTAGAGTTAGAACAACAACTCAACTCCAATATTCCAACCACCCTCTGGATAAGTGATCTTCACGGTGAGGGCGACCGCTTCAAGTCCATTCTGAGAGGGAGGTTTGGTATGCTTTACCAGACCTGCAGAGAGGCTCTTCCTGCGACTTTCAGTTCCGAAAAAATCCAGTACCTTACGAAAATTATTAGAAAAAAACAATATATCCATGATGGATTAATCCGTATGGATATGCAGGATGTTATTCTCTGCCTTGTTGAAATCCTCAAGTATAAAATGACCAATATCAGTAATTCTGCAAATGAGATATTTCTGCCGGAATTTCGCGATACCATAAATCGCCTGATGTCTGGTCTCCCCGTCCCGGATCCTATCTTTGAAGAGCCGGTAATTTCAAATCGGTTAATTTCGCATTTATCCCATACTATTCGCCAAGTACTTCTCGATCGTATTCAAGTCCTTGGTGACGTATTTGACCGAGGGCCCCAGCCAGACAAAATCATCCGTATTCTCTCATCAAATGCTTACAGACATATGGTTGATTATGTTTTTGGTAACCATGACATACTATGGATGGGTGCCGCTTCAGGAAACCCGTCACTTATTGCAGAAGCATTGCGAATAACTTCAAGATACGATCATTTCGACTTTCTCAATCGACTTCGCTTTGATTTTTCCCTATTAGCTGAATTTGCTGAACATACCTACCCGGTAGAACTGGCGACGGGTAACTTCAAGGCCAAAACTGATAAAGGCCGGTCCATGGAAAAAGCTCTTGCCATTATTCAGTTCAAACTCGAGGAACAGATCATCAAAGAATATCCTCTGTATGATATGGAATCTAGGTTATGGCTTGATCGTCTTGCCAAGATGCTCGAAACTGGAAATATTGAGGGATTAAACGACACCCATTTCCCAACCATCGATCTCAACAACCCTGGGGAACTCAGCAAAGAAGAGCAGCAGATTATTGATGACCTGGTTAAACAGTTTACCACCAATGTGCGGCTAAAAAGGCTTCTCCATTTTTTCTTCACTGTTGGTAAAACCTATCATATCCAAAACAATTTCCTCAATATTCATGCCCTTGTTCCTTCTACCTCGGAAGGCCAATTCGAAGAATTTCTGGGGAGGAAAGGAAAAATTCTCCTGACGTTCATTCAGGAAACAATTGAGCGTGTCGGCGAAAACTATCTGGCAAATAAAAAACAGGCTCGCCAGGACCAGGCCCTTTTCTTCTACCTCTGGTGCGGTCCCAAATCACCTTTTTTTGGCAAACATGCAATGAAAACCTTTGAAAGATATTTTCTAACTGACAAAGAAACGCACGCAGAGAGGAGCCTTTTCTGGAAAGATAATATGCAGACGTCCGCATTTAAAAAGCTGATGCAGGATGAATTTGGTGTCCAGAGGGTTATCTTCGGCCATACTCCGGTTAACTACAAGAAGGGAATTGCTATGGCCAGCGATGATGGAATTGCTATCAATGTAGATGGAGGCTTTGCTGCAGCATATTACAATAGAGGCCATTCCCTGGTCCATACGCCTCACCAGCTTTACGGCATTATTCTACCCACACCGAGCGAAATAAAAGAAGCCGAAAAAAAACTTGAATCAGCCCCTCTTGATATTGAACTTATTGATGAATTCCGCCAGCCTATGAAGATTAAAGACACAATTATCGGCAAAAAACTTGAGAAGGAACGAGATCAAATTTTGGTTCGTTTACGCGAGTGTGCAGAGCTTGATGGTTTTCACTCTTACCACACGTGACCAACATCTTTCCGAAAATATGCTTTTCAACTCTGATGAACAAGAATAACTCAGTGCACAACCTCCCTCCCCTTGAGAGAGTAAAAACAAAAAAACTTTATAACCCACTAACACCCATAAAATGAATTTCACAACGAAACATGAAAGTAATGTACCCGGGATCCAGACAGCACATGACTTTCATATAAATTTAATTACTGAAGAGTTCTTATGGATATAAATTATGGTATGCAGATAGTTCGTGCTACAGAAATTGCCGCACTTACCGCAGCCCGACTGCAGGGACTAGGGGATCATAATGACATACTCAACAAGACAAGAAAGGCTATTACCAAAACCCTGAACAGGTTGGATATTGAAGGGATTGTAGTTAATGATCGATTCAGCGATCGACCGGACACCTTCCAGTTACCCGGGGTAATTGGCCAGGGCGGGGTAAAAACCGACCTCATGGCGGTTGCTCTGGAAGCTCACCACAGTGCTGCTGACGGAAAAAACAACGCGACGTCCTATGCCGTAATAGCCAAAGAAGGTTCTATACAGTCAATCCCAAATCTCAGCATGTATAAGATTGTGGTCGGGCCCCTAGTAGGACAGGTTATCGATATTAATCAACCACCAACAGTAAATGTCAAACGTGTAGCCAGGACACTGAAGAAATATACTGAAAATGTCACTGTTTGTATCCTGAACCAGACACGCCATCAGAAATTAATCAATGAAGTCCGACAATGCGGTGCCAGAATCAAACTCATAGAGGAAGGAGAAATATCCGGTTGTCTTGCAGCGATTACCGGGGATAAAGCTGATATCTATATCGGGTATGGTTATGCTCCGGAAGGGGCACTTGTAGCAGCAGCAATAAGCTGCCTCGGTGGTTATTTTGAAGGAAAAATCATCTATGAAAATGATAGAGACAAGAAGGAAGCTACTGAGCATGGGATAACAGATTTTGATATGATCTATCGACTCCAGGATCTGGTGAAAGGAAAGGAGGTGGCTATCGCCGCAACTGGCATTACCGATGGCGAATTTCTGGAGGGGGTGCGTTTCACACCTAACGGAGCGATTACAACCTCTTTTATCGCCCGGGGTGAAACTCGTACATATAGAAAGCTGGAAACCCGACACTTTTTTGATTATAAACCGGTTTTCTAAAATCCTCGCAATCCAATGCGAGAAAAAGGAGAAAGGACATCCCTGTTTAGTGCCTTACTCCATACAAGCTGTAATAAAAAACAAGATAGAAAGTTTTCCGACTTGTCGGGTTAGAGTAAGGATCGGAGTCAAAAAATTGAAATTCATGTATTATAATACCTTATCATCAACAGGCTCCTCCTGTTCTTCAGACATTAGTGATTCAGGATGAGTACAAATACTTCGAATTCTAATGCTGTCCCCACTGGTTCTTCCCGAGAGAACGATCCCGGTATTTCAAAATCTGCTGCTGATCAAAAAAAGAACAGGCACAGTTCCGAGTTTGTCAATATCGAGAGAAGAATACAGAGTCACACTGTCTTCCAGGTGGACGACTCCTCCTTCATTTCATCAATGCCCCGAGCTACCCACTGGTCGATAGCATGGTCTGATCTAATGATGACCATGTTTGTTCTCTTCCTTTCCATGTTTGTATATCAAGCAGCACATCAAGAGTTCCTGCAGAAAAAAGAGCCGGAAATAATTGGTGGCGACACCACTGAAGCATTAAAATCGATGGATTCAAGCGGGGCCACATTTCCTTTTTCCCCCATCAGTCCCGAACTCCCTCTGGCAACTACCAAAAGCATAAAAAAAATTGAGCCCGTACAGTCAGACACGCCCTCCTCTCCCTCTCCTGTAACTGTTGATTTGAATAAAGAGACGATATCCGTGGAAGAAGTGCAAAAAGATCAAAAAATTGTAAGTCCAGAAAATATTTCTCATATTGCCCCTCATGACAGGGATGCCCTTTCCACTCCAGTAACAGAGACTCCTCCCCAACTTCCTGAGAACATACCTGAACCTCTGCCACTCAGTCCTTCCACACTCAAGCCCGCCCTGCAAAACAGGTTTCAGGAAATATTCACAATGGGGAAAGACGTGCTTGAAAACAATAGCCTTGGTGAATTTGCCGCTATCGATATTATACCTGACAAGACAATGCGTATAATCCTCACAAGTGATTTACTCTTTGCACTCGGGAAAAGCGAACTGTCTGATAACGCGGAAAAATCCCTTGGGAAAATCGCGGCAGTAATCCAACAGACTCCTTATATGATTAATATTGTAGGCCATACCGACAATATACCGATGAGATCAGGTCGATTTAAAAGCAACTGGGATCTCTCGGTAGCTCGTGCAAGTACAGTTGCGAGATTTTTAATTAATAAAATGGGAATGAATGCAAATCAGTTTGTAGTCAGTGGATACTCCTCCTACAGGCCAATTTCACCTAATACCAATGCTGAAAATCGCTCCAGAAACCGTAGAGTTGAAATAATTATCAGCAAAAGACTACCCCAGCCAATCGCTCCTAACGCCAACAACCTCAAAGAACAGATAAATGAAAAATAAATACCTGATCGGTCTCCTGCTGAGCTGCTCCCTCTTTATCCTTGGTTTTTTAATCCACGGCAATATCGCTCTCTATTTTAATCTCTCTGGACTTCTTATAGTTTGTGGAGGAACTCTTACAGCGTCACTTATCAGCTTCAAATATGAGCAACTTGTCATTGTTACCAAGGTATTGATCTCAGCATATAAAAGGCCTATCAAAAAAGAGACCGAAATAATTAATATTCTGATCGATCTATCCATCCGCTCCCGGGCCGAGGGGATCCTCTCCCTTCAGAGCCAGGAAAATGAAGCAACCATTCTTTTTCTCCGTAGAGCACTGGGGTGTCTTGTTGACGGATATCATATTGAACAGATACGAGATATTCTCAATACAGAAATGTATTTTTTCAAACTGCGCAGAGAAAATTCAGAACGAATTCTGCGTGCCATAGCTGATTATTTTCCAGCTTTTGGTATTATCGGATCTGTGGTTGGTCTGATAACTATGATTGGAGGGATAGGTGATACCTCGATCATTTTAAAGGCGATTCCCATAGCCCTGACATCAACATTGTATGGGCTGATATTTGCCAACTTTTTTTTCCTGCCTTTTGCTTCTGTCATTAAAGAAAGAACCAACCGGGAACTCCTCATGCAAAAAATAATCCTCGAAGGTATCATTGCTATCAATTCTGAAATGAATTCTGTCATTTTAAAGACAAAACTGGAATCATTTCTGACACCCTCAGAACGAAAAGAGACTCTCGTCCCTTACGCCAAAATCAGGGAACGTTTCAACATTGAAAAACAAGAGGCACAGGAGGATTTAGAAGACAAGCCCGACTAAATCGGGCAAACGCATTCCCTAGGAGCCTGTCCGAGGTCGAATTGCTCCAGGAAAGAAGAGGGATTCGGAGAGGTATTGCCACAACAGCGAAGCGATGTCATCGTTGTGAGCGCATTTCTTGAATATTAATACCCTGTAAAATTCTTTCTTGCTTTTTCCTTATCAGGAGGATCACATGCTTCACCGATTATTTCTCTTCCAATTTATCATCCTCATTCTCTTTTTGAACAGCTGCACACCCGGCACCCAAAGGCAACTGGTTAAAGAAGGACAAAACCCACTATCCAGTGAGGAACTGTTTGTCTTGATTGCGGACAACAGCCTCCACCTCGAAGCGTTTGATTTTGACGGGACGTTCTATTTTCAAAAAGATGGTAACCTTTCCGGTCGGGACCGTTTGAATAATCTTGATACCGGGAAATGGGATATCTCCACTGAAGGTCAACTCTGCCTGAAACTTCGAATATGGTATTATGGCGACACAAAATGTTACTCCGTATTCAGTGATCAAAAACCCGACTCATTCATTTTTTTTACTGAAAATGGTGCCAGATACTATTCTGCAGAATACCTGACAGGAGATCCACAAAATCTTGCAAAACAGATACATAAACCGAACAAAAAGAAATTCATCAGGGATCAGCTTGCCCAGGAAGTTCAAGATGGAGATTCTCCGGGATCCAAGAACATCTCACTAACTCCTGCTCCCCCTCCTTCATTTTCTGAGAATGATAAGAACCTCGCTATGACCAGGCTGGCCCGTAACTGCCCTGACTGCAACCTGGCTGGAGCTGATTTGAAGAGGGCCAGGTTAGTCGAAGCCAATCTTATGGGAGCCGATCTGTCTGAAGCAGATTTCAGTGGTGCCAACCTGCGCAGAGCCAATCTGACCGGTGCCAATTTATCGGGAGCTAAGCTTATTACAACCAATCTCTCGGGTGCAATCCTGGTTAACAGCAACCTGTCAAACGCCGATTTTACAGGCAGCAATCTGATTAAAGCAAACCTTACCGGCGCAAATCTTGACGGCGCAACATTTACCGGAGCTCACCTTGAATCAATAGAAGGATATAAATAGACATAATGAATGCAGAATTTACCCACCTTCATGTTCATACCCAATACAGCCTGCTCGATGGAGCCATACGTATCGCTGATCTTTTGGACAAATGTAAAGAATACAACATGGACAGCGTTGCCATTACTGACCACGGTGCAATGTTTGGCGCTCTAGAATTTTATACGAAAGCGAAAAAAGCAGGTATAAAACCGATTATCGGATGTGAACTCTATGTTGCTCCCACCGACATGCGGGAGAAAAAAAAGATCAAAGGCAATATTGCCTTTCACATCGTCCTGCTTGCCATG
>DEIL01000016.1:0-6940 GCA_002352445.1 Desulfobulbaceae bacterium UBA2775 | reverse complement strand
CAGGAATTGTTAGATATATTTGGAGACAGACTCTATTTTGAGATTCAGGAAAATGGTATCCCTGATCAGACTCCCGTCAACGAGGGGCTCATTAAACTCGGCAAAGAGATGGGTATAAAATTGGTTGCCACCAATGACTGTCACTATCTCAACCGGGAAGAAGCACATGCCCACGAACTCCTGCTCTGCATACAGACCGGAAAGACTATAAACGACCCTAAACGGTTCCGCTTTTCAACAGACGAGTTCTACTTCAAGTCTGCTGAAACAATGAAAAAGAGTTTCACCTATTGTCCTGAGTCGATAACAAATACCAGAGAAATTACTGACCGATGCAACCTTGAAATTGAATTTGGCAATTACTACTTCCCCAATTTCGAGATCCCGGAGGGGGAAAGTCTCGATTCCCTCTTTATCTCTGCCTGCTGGGATGGTTTAAATGCACGACTTAATGACATGCGAACGGTCGGCACGTTCAGCGCAGAAATTGAAAAAACCTATGCCAAGCGGCTGCAGACAGAAATTGATGTTATACAAACCATGGGATTCCCCGCCTACTTTCTTATAGTAGCGGATTTCATCAACTGGGCCAAGGATCATGATATCCCGGTAGGCCCCGGCCGGGGTTCAGGTGCCGGTAGTCTGGCTGCATTCTGTATGCGCATAACCAACATCGATCCCCTTCCCTATGGCCTGATTTTTGAGCGTTTCCTCAATATTGAACGTAAGTCAATGCCTGATTTTGATATCGATTTCTGCCAGGAAAGACGTGGTGAAGTGATTGATTATGTGAAGAATAAATATGGCGGAGCCGCCCACGTTGCCCAGATTGTCACCTATGGCTCAATGAAAGCAAGGGGGGTTATCCGCGATGTTGGCAGGGCACTGGATATCCCGTTCGGAGATGTAGACAAAGTGGCCAAGCTGGTTCCAGACCAGCTGAACATGACGCTCAAAAAGGCATTGAACGAAGAACCCCAGCTGCAAATGATGCTGGAAAGTGATCCGCAGATTGCAGAACTCATCTCTGTATCGAAAACTCTGGAAGGTCTTGCCCGCCACACGTCAACCCATGCTGCAGGGGTTGTTGTTTCTCCTGAACCCATGACCCATTACCTGCCGACCTGCCGGGGAAGCAAAGAAGAGACGCTTACCCAGTATGACATGAAACATACAGAGATGACCGGATTGATTAAATTCGATTTTCTCGGCTTGAAAACCCTCACTGTCATTGATAAGGCACTCAAGCATATCAAAAAGGATGTGGGCACGGATCTGAACATTGATACCATTCCTATGGATGATATTAAAACCTACGACCTGCTCTGCAGGGGTGATGGACTGGGTGTCTTCCAACTGGAGAGTTCGGGCATGCGAAAGCTGTTGATAAAAATGGCTCCTGAGCAGTTCAGCGACCTCATCGCCCTGGTAGCACTGTACCGTCCCGGTCCCCTGGATTCCGGAATGGTTGATGACTTTATTGAGACTAAACATGGCAGAGCCCCTGCCAACTACCCTCTGACAGATATTAAACCCGTCCTGAAAGAAACCTACGGGGTTATTGTCTACCAGGAACAGGTCATGAAGATCGCCAATATCCTCGCGAGTTATTCCCTTGGTGATGCAGATATACTCCGCAGAGCCATGGGTAAGAAGATTCCAGAGGTAATGGACGAAGAGAAGGTCAAATTTATGGCTGGCGCTCTTAAAAACAATCATCCGGAAGATAAGGCCGAATTTATTTTTGACCTGATGGCTAAATTTGCCGGATATGGCTTTAATAAATCTCACTCAGCTGCCTATGCCCTGATTGCCTATCAGACAGCGTATCTCAAAGCCCATTATGCCCCGCAGTTCATGACTGCTCTGCTCTCCTGCGATATGGCAAATACAGATAAGATAGTACTCTATATCAATGAATGCAGGGAGAATGGCATCGAAGTTCTGCCACCCGATATTAATGAGAGTGTAGCCAACTTCAGTGTTATCAATGACAGGATACGATTTGGGCTGGCCGGGGTCAAAAATGTGGGAGGATCTGCTCTCGATTCGATAATTGAAGAGCGGCAAACGAACGGAAATTTTATATCTCTCAGTGACTTCTGTAACAGAGTTGACTCCAGGCGGGTAAATTCCAGGGTCATCGAAAGTCTCATAAAATCCGGTTCTTTTGACTCACTCGGCTATAAAAGGTCACAGTATTTTGAAATTCTTGAGAAAGCTATGGAGCAGGCCAAGGCAGTGCAGCGGGATCTGCAGAGCGGACAGATGTCTCTCTTCTCAATTGCTCCTGAAATCAAAAGCAAAACGGACGTCACATCCATTGCAATGCCCGACATAGACGAGTGGGATGACCGAAAAAAACTTACTTTTGAAAAAGAAACTGTCGGTTTCTATATTACCGGCCACCCCCTGGATGATGCTGCCAGGGAAATCAATTCGGTGATAGATGCTACAATTGACGATCTGAAAACCTGGGGCGACGACCAGCCGGTACGAATCGGCGGACTGATTCGCAACTGCAAAAAACACAGAAGCAAACGAGGAGATCCAATGGCGTTTTTGAGCCTGGAAGATATCTTCAACACCGTTGAAGTTGTTGTATTTCCAGAAACATATGCTCGCTGCGAAGAAATCCTTGCATCAACAGATCCTGTAATTATTCAGGGGGTAGTACAACAGGACGAACGCGGCGCCAAAATCATTGCCGACAGTATTGATTTGCTGCCGGAGGCAAGGGAAAAATATACGGAATCCGTTAAAATCAGGCTGAAATCAACAAAACTGAGCAGACACCAACTGGAGAAGGTAAAAAAGACCCTTTTCCAGTTCCACGGTTCCTGCCCTGTCCTTCTTACCCTCCATTTCCCTGGTAAGGGGGAGGTGGATATAGAAGTTATAAAAGATCTCACAATCCAACCATGCAAGCAGTTAACGGATAACGTGGAAAAAATATTGGACTATAAGGCGATATCTTTCATAAAAAAGCCAATTACCCCTGCTCCGAGAAAAAAACGCTGGAACAAAGACAATTCTCAATCAAGGTGAGATGCTCCGGGGACGACTCAAACGAACTCAACCGAAACAGAGACCACATTCCGGACAGTTCATTTGCTCATCAGAGGGGAATTGACATCCGCAGGCGGGGCAGATGTTTGACTCTGCTTCATGAACGTAAACAGCATCGACATTGGTAAGGTCATGGCCCGACAGTGAAGTTGACTCAATAAAATCTTGTGCCAGAACGGCCAGGGCAGTCTCTGTATCACTTTCTCGCACCTGCAGGTACATCTCCGGGCCACAACACCCTTTGGAGCAGGTTTTTTCGTCCCCTGCCAGAATGGAAGGTATCCTCTCTTTACCAAGCAGTGCCTTCAGGTGCTTCATATCATTGAGCGCACCTTTGCGCAGGGTGACCAACTCATCATCCACAGAGAGTACCATTGAACGGCCGGCGACAACCTGCTCCTTCCCCATCACCTGATCAAGTTTTTCCCCACCGGTTATCAGGTCAACATCACAGGCCGCACATCGTTTACTGGCAGCTCTGTATTCATCACCGCAGACGGGGCAGTAATTCATCCCAGGATCAACACCATCAACACCATGCAATAGAGCTATGTTGTCCGCTGTCTCCCTCTTCTTCGTTTTTTTACCGAATAATTTACCAAACATACTGTTGTTATAGGATAAACCTGCTTAAATCATGATCTTCCACAATATCGGATAGCTGTTCATTAACATACTCCGCCGTAACGACAAATTTACCTGCATCCATTTCGGAGGCATCAAAAGATAAAATATCCAATACCCTCTCCATCACCGTATAAAGTCTACGGGCTCCAATCTCTTCGGTCTTTTCATTTACCTCAACGGCGATCCTGGCAATCGCGTCTACTGCATCATCTTCAAAGACGAGTTCGATATTTTCCGTCGCCATTAAGGCAATATACTGCTTAATCAATGCATTTTCAGGTTCAGTAAGGATACGGATAAACTCATCTTTACCAAGAGAGTGGAGTTCAACACGGATAGGAAAACGACCCTGCAACTCAGGAATAAGATCTGAAGGTTTACTGATATGAAAGGCTCCGCTCGCTATAAAAAGAATATGATCCGTTTTTACCATACCATGTTTGGTTGAAACTGTAGCACCTTCCACAATAGGCAATAAATCCCTCTGGACACCTTCCCGTGAGACCTCAGGTCCGTGGCCGCCGGAGCCACCGCCGCTGGAGGCAATCTTATCTATCTCATCAAGAAAAACAATCCCGGACTCCTCGGTTCTTCTAAGGGCTTCCTTTATCACCTGGTCCATATCAACCAGCTTTTCCGTCTCTTCCTTAGTTATCGCATCAAGAGCCTCAGGGACCTTCATCTTCCGATTTTTCTTCTTCCGTGGGAAAATTTTACTGAAGGCATCCTGAAGATTTGACTGCATATCTTCCATACCGGAAGTTGTCATAATTTCAACCATCGGCATGGATTTGGATTCACTTAGAGAAATTTCAAGCTCCCGGTCATCAAGCTTGCCACCCTGCAACATCCGTCGAAATTTTTCCCTTGTCGAATCCTCCCCCCACCGATCAGTTTTTACCGGGAGATCAGGCTGGTCTATGGTAAAAGAATTTGTACCGTCCGGCCCGCTTGCAGCCTGAGGAGCAGGTGGCAAAAGCAGATCCAGGATCAGATCTTCAGCGTTGGCTGCGGCAAGTCCTTCAATTCGTCTCTTCTCATCCTCTTTTACCATATTGACAGCAAGATCAACCAGGTCACGGATCATAGATTCCACATCTCTGCCTACATACCCAACCTCTGTAAACTTTGATGCTTCCACCTTTATAAAAGGCGATTGTGCCAGAGTTGCCAGTCTCCTTGCTATCTCTGTTTTACCTACCCCGGTGGGTCCTATCATTATGATATTTTTAGGCGCAATTTCTTCACGTAGTGGCGGCTCCACCTGCCGCCTGCGCCACCTGTTCCTTAATGCAATAGCCACCGAACGTTTAGCGCCGGCTTGTCCCACGATAAATTTGTCAAGTTCTGCCAGAGTTTCTTTTGGTGTAAACGACTGATTATCCATTATTTTATTTATTCTCTTCTTCTTTTTCTGTTTCAACAATAATAGAACTGTTAGTAAAGACACAGATATTGGCCGCAATTCCCATTGCCGCCTTGCATATCGCCTCGGCACCAAGGTCACTGTATTCGACGAGAGCCAGAGCGGCAGATTGAGCATAGGGCCCCCCCGAGCCAATGGCAAGTACGCCTTGATCAGCTTCTATCACATCACCTGTACCTGAAAGTAGAAGAGAATGTTCCTTATCCACCGCAATCAGCATTGCTTCAAGTCTACGAAGATACTTATCTGTCCGCCATTCCTTCGCCAGCTCAACTGAGGATCGCATAAGGTTGCCGTTATACTGCTCCAGTTTCTGTTCCAGTTTATCAAAAAGGGTGAAAGCATCCGCAGTGGCACCGGCAAACCCGGTGATTACCTTGTCATGATACAGCCGCCTGACCTTTCTGGCATGGTGCTTCATGACCGTATTTCCCAAAGATACCTGGCCATCACCGGCCAGAGCAACTACACCTTTGTGGCGTACAGCCAGAATTGTGGTGGATCGAATTTTCATACTCACTCTCTATTTTTTCACCTTCCAGTTGTACTTTGTCCTGTCAGGCTTTGTCTATATTGTTCTTTTTTGATGAACTCGTAAAAAGGTCACTCGAAGTCTGCGCTTATCGGAAGATTCAGATAGCTAAGCTAAAAAGTTCGATATACAGGTAAGNNTCCGGGGCGTAGTGTTTTTCTCAGGCCCCCAACAATACACATGGTATGTTGAGGTTCTGAGAAAAACCTACAACGAAGGAGATCGGGCTTTTTACGACTCCATCTTTTTTGAAGTTGATAGCGGATGAGCCTTATCATACACATCAGACAGATGATCCAGAGTTACATGTGTATACCTTTGAGTGGTTGACAAACTCGCATGACCAAGCAATTCCTGAACAGATCGCAAATCAGCCCCCATTTCAAGCAGGTGTGTGGCAAAAGAGTGCCGAAGAGCATGGGGGGTAACAATTTGATTTATTCCTGCCCGCATTCCATACCCCTTGACAATCCGTTCAACACTGCGGGCAGATAAACGCCCTCCCCGGCCATTTAGAAACAGACAATTTTTCTCGACAACTCTCCCCCTGCCTACCCTTGCCTGCAGGAGCTGTAACCGTAGAGGCAACCAGCTTCGAATCGCTTCCAGAGCAGGTTTTCCGATTGGAACCAATCGCTCCTTATCTCCTTTGCCCCTCACCCTAAGCACTTCGCCTTCAAAATCAAGGTTATCAAGATTCCTCGAAACAAGCTCAGATACCCTTATTCCTGTAGAGTATAGAAGCTCAAGAATAGCCCTGTCTCTCAGCATATATTTATCACCAGGACCGGGAGTCTCAAGCAGGGCAAAAGTTTCATCGACAGTTAAAAAAACCGGAATAGACTTGCCAATCGTTGGTCCGACAATCCCTGACAGAGGATCTGTTTTAATAACGTCATGGCGCTGCATAAATCGAAAAAATGTCCTCAAAGCAGAGAGTTTTCTGCCAACAGTGGCCGCACTGTTATGGCCGTGAAGACTGACAACAAAAGAACGAATCAGATCGCCTGTAATAGTTTCGACCCCTTTCTGTTCGCCTAAATGGTCATATAACTCCATGAGATCCCGACTATATGCCGATACTGTATGTTCAGAATATCCTTTTTCAGTAATCAGCCATATGGTAAATTGTTCAATCCGTCTTATCATTTTGCAATCAACACCTGAAAATCTAACCCGAATAAATCGGAATTTTAGAATGCTTGGATAAGTGCCATGGAAATATATTCAACCATATAATCTAACCCCGATTAACGGGAAAAAAGCAGAGCATCTACACCCACCAG
>DEIL01000229.1 GCA_002352445.1 Desulfobulbaceae bacterium UBA2775 | reverse complement strand
AAAACTGCCGTTACTTCTTACAAACTATCTCAAGTTGCCAATCCACCCAAAACAAAATATATCACTTTCAATCCAAACCCGGGAGACAAGGTTGCTATAGGGACAGCGCCCGGAGGTATGGAATATTGGGAGTTGGTCAATGCATATATACAAAAAGAGCCTATGGCAGACCGTGATCGCTTTTTCTACGCATGGCTCAGAGACTTTGGCATCGAAAAAGGAAAACCATTTAAGCCAAATGCCTATCAAAAAGAGATCTTACTCGAAGGTGTTAAAACGGGAATGGCGATGGCACAAGCTACTGCGTTCAATAAAACAGAAGCGAAATTTGCTTCAGCACTTTATGGCAACAATTCAGGATGGTCAGATGCTATGGCGGGAATGGATCCTAAGATAGATATGGACACCTATTCCATGTTTAACGAGCGTACTTCGTATACATTTGAAGCAATCACTACCTCTGCTGGAATGGTATCGAGAGTTGCAGGAAAAGGGTCTGCGTATCTAGGCTCTTATTCCGATGCTGATGGGAATGCACTTATGGGAGAGAATAACTATAGCCTCCACATCGAGCCTAACCCGCCAGCGGCAAACTTCTGGTCTATTACGGTTTATGATGTAGCGAACCGTTTAATCATTAAAAATAAGACGAGACGTGCAGACCTCTCTTCACGCTCAGAGAAGTTAGCTAAGAACAGTGATGGTTCAGTCGATCTCTATTTTGGTCCCAAAGCACCAAAAGGGAAAGAGAATAACTGGATTCAGTCCAATAAAGGTCAATCGTTCTTTGTCTATTTGAGATTGTATGGTCCTGAACAGGAGTTTTTTGACCAAACTTACCCAATGAATAAAATCGAGAAAATAAAATGAGAGTATTTATGAAAACTAAAAAAATACTGATCCTGGCAACATGCGCCGCCCTCAGTATTCCGTTATTCGTATCGGTTGCACAAGCCGAAATGAGAGAGACAAGCGTCGGGCCAGTTGAATATATCGGTGGATACCCCACGAAAGAAACCGCCCAGAAGTTTTACGACGAGCTCGATTTACAGCGAGCCGTGGAGGTCTATTTATGGGCGTTACCCATGGCTTCTTACGGTGCCATGGCCGAGACTAAATACAAGCTGGGAGCCGGTGATCATGCCGTCATTGTGGTTGACGAAGCGGCAGAATCTCAACAGCTGGTCCTCACAGCCAACCAGGACACGATTTACATGTCCGGTGCACTAGACCTCTCCAAAGGGCCAATGGTCATCGATGTCCCTCCAGGTCTGCTCGGCACGATGAATAATATCTGGCAGCAGCCGCTGGTCGATATAGGCGGACCTTTTTCTCCTGAGCAAAATAAAGGTGGCCGCTTCCTCATTCTCCCTCCTGGTTACAACGGTCCAATGCCAGCTATCGCTTATCATGTGGTCAAATCAGATTCAAATACGGTGGTTTTTTACCTGCGGGCGATCCCCCTGTCGAAAGATGATCTCCCGAGACTACAGAAACTGGTGCGTACTTTCAAGCAGTACCGTTTATCCGAGGCTAAAAATCCTCCTGAAATGACATTCATATCCATGACTGGAAAGAAGGCTGATTTTCTCACCCACGAGGGATTCGAGTTTTTCGAAGCGCTTTCCCGCTACGTCAACGACAATCCGCCACGACCTCAGGATATGGCCATGCTGGGTATGTTAGAGACCCTTGGAATTGCACATGGTCGTGAGTTCAATCCGGACAAGCGAATGAAGGGAATTCTAACGGCGGCGGCAAAGGAAGGTCGTGCCATGGCGGAGGTCATTGCCTGGCATCCGCGCGTACCAAAGAAGGATCTTCATCCCTATGACGGAAGTCCATGGAAAAAGATTTTTATATCCGAAGACCCAACTTTTCACACCCCGGATTACCTGGCAATCGACCAGCGGACTCGATACGGTTTTGAAGCGATTGGAACCTCAAAATCCATGACGGTAGCGGCTCCTGGACAGGGATCACAATACATTGCCGTCTATCAGGATGATAAGGGCCAGTGGCTCACAGGAGATAATACGTTCAGTATTCATCTTCCAAAGGATATACCGGCCGCAAATTTCTGGTCACTCTCGGTCTATGATAACCACTCTCGCTCTCTTATCCAAAATGATCAAGGCCATGCCACGGTCGGCACGGTACACGGAGCGGTTGCAAATGCTGATGGGTCATTCGACCTCTATTATGGACCAAAACTTCCTGAGGATGTCCCTGAAGCAAATTGGATTCAGACAAAACCTGGCGTGGGTTTCTTCGTGTATCTTCGACTCTACGGACCATTGGAAAGTTATTTTGATAAAACCTGGCGGCCTGAAGATCCCAAGCAGGTAAAATGATCCGGACAAAAAAATGACAGGAGAACCATGGCTTTTCCCGAAAGTAACGCAGATACAGTACACTTTGTAAATAGATCGTAACCAAAAGGATAACACGCATGAATGCTACTAAAAGAATGTACCCTGTTATTTTTACATTATCGGTCCTGATATTTTCCTCTTTTGCATTGGCGCAAGAGACGCAAAAACCAAAATACGCTGCTGATGTACCAGAATTTCTGCTTACCCCGGACAAGGTGGAGACCGATCTTCTAGGAGACCTCGAATTTTTCGATGGGATGCCCAGTGAATCGACGGTTCAGAAGTCCTATGACTTTCTCGACCTGTCGCGAGGCGTGCAGGCGTTTCTGGACGGAATGCCGGCAGCTTCCATCCATGCCTTTCTGGAGGGACTCAAAGATGAGGGATTAAAACCAGGCGACCTGGGGATGACCGAAAGCTTGCTGGATGCCCGAGGCCTACTGTTGACAGCTCAATCAACGACCCCGTATGCCTTTACAGAGATTAACTTAAAGAATGGCCCGATTGTGGTCGAGATCCCCGGACCTGTCCTGGGCATTCTTGACGATGCCTTTTTCCGTTACGTTTGTGACATTGGGTTGGCCGGTCCCGATAAGGGCAAGGGCGGTAAATATCTTCTGGTAGGTCCAGACTACGAGGGGGATATCCCCGAAGGCTACTTTGTCGCAAAATCCACGACCTACCGTCAGTGGTTGCTGATGCGTGTTTTTGTGAAAGACGGTGATTTGGAGGGCTCCGTCAAAGAGCTCAAAGACGGCTTCCGCTGCTATCCGCTTGCGCAAGCCGACAATCCACCCAAGCAAAAAGTCGTCGACCTCTCAGGCGTCAAGTTCAATACGATTCATGCAAACGATGAACACTTCTATGAAGAGCTGAACGCGGTGATTCAATATGAGCCTGCGGATGCATTTAATCCCGAGCTTGTGGGACTTTTTGCCTCCATCGGCATCAAGAAAGGAGAACCCTTTGCACCGGATGCACGCATGAAGAAAATCCTGAAGGATGCAGCGGCAATCGGCAATGCTTCGGCGCGAGCCCTCACTTTTAGGCCTCGCAATGCAGAGCTCTATTACTATCCGGATCGTCGATGGTATACCTCCTTTACCGGTAACTATGACTTCATGGACAACGGAGAGATGGTTCTCGATAATCGCATTATAATGCACTATGTGGCTACCGGTATTACCCCTGCCATGGTCACGCCGAAAGTAGGAACAGGATCGGCCTATGCGTTTACTCCCCATGACGCTAAAGGCCAGTACCTCGATGGTGGTAAAACATACAAAGTGACGCTCCCCGCACCAATTCCCGTCAATAACTTCTGGTCATTCATGGTGTATTCAGGTCAACATCGCTCAATGCTGGAGACCGATCAAAAATTAGCCGGTCTCGACAGCAACATTCCGTCCGTTAAACAAAACGAGGATAAATCTTATACGGTTTGGTTCGGGCCAAAGGCGCCGGAAGGGCACGAGGGCAATTGGATTCAAACGATCCCCGGAAAAAGCTACAATGTTCTACTACGACTCTATGGCCCGCTGGAACCGTGGTTCGACAAGACCTGGAAGCCGGGCGATTTTGAGCTTGTAGACTAAGTTATAAAACAAAACTAAAAACAATAAAGGAAAACAGAAATGAGCATTTCAAGCAAGATAGGTCGTCCAATCATCACAACCGCATTAGTCGTCTGTAGTTTACTAATATTTGGGAACTCTGCTATAGCAGATGAAGCGGTGCCTGTAAATGTCGACAACTTCGTACGCGCGGAAACAGCTTCACAGATAGACAGAGCACTAGAGTTCATCGGTGGTGTAAACAAGTGGTTTCACTTTAAAGAGCCTGTTCCACTTGACAAGCAAAATGTTATCCGCATGAACCTGGATACCCTCTACAGTAATGCAATAGTTGACATCAGTGAAGGTGCTACTCTCACACTTCCAGACTCTGGCAAACGATATATGTCTGTTATGGTCGTCAATGAAGATCATTATCTTAATAAGGTTTTTCATAAAGGCGGAACATACAAACTTACAATGAAAGAGTATAAAACACCTTATGTCGTTCTTACAGCGCGCACGCTGGCCAATGCGAATGATCCTAAAGATATTGAAGAAGCAAATAAATTACAGAACCAGATGAAGATCGAGGCGGTTTCGGCAAAACCATACACCCACCCAAATTATGACAAAGAGAGTTACGATGCCACTTATAAAGCATTGCTGGAGCTAAGCAATGGTGTACCTGATACAAAGTACACATTCGGTAAAAAAGAAGAGGTCACGGAGACACGACACCTCATAGGAACAGCAATGGGTTATGGTGGTTTGCCAGAACACGAGGCTTTCTATATTACTAAAAATGAGCCTCATAAAGCGGGTGATTTTCAACTCACTGTCAAAGATGTTCCGGTAGATGGTTTCTGGTCTATAAGTATCTATAACAAAGATGGGTATTTCGAGCAAAACAAGTTCAATTCAAACAGTATTAACAACCTGACAGCAAAACCAAATAAAGATGGTTCTATTACGGTGAACTTCGGTACAAAACCCGATGGGAAAGAGAATTTTCTCTATGTCATGGATGGATGGAACTATGCTGTGCGCCTCTATCTACCAGGCAAAGAGATTCTCAGTGGTGAATGGTCATTTCCTGAACCCAAATCAGTAAAATAATTTGACATAACAACCAAAGGATTGGGGTAACAAAATGAAAACGATCTATTTAATAGCATTTGTTAGTTTGATGATAATATCGTCAAGCTTTGCGACAGAGGCAAAACTTACCGCTAAAGAAGCCAAACAAATTGCCAAAGAGGCTTATGTTTACGGCTTTCCTTTAGTACTCAACTACAAAACGATGTACAGTTATGCCGTCGATAAAAAATCACCTGAATACAAGGGTGATTTTAATACCATATCATCAGAAGCGAGAGTATTTACTCCTGAAGACAGAGCGATTATTACTCCAAATTCAGATACGCCCTATAGTATGACATGGGTAGATTTACGAGCAGAACCAGTAGTCTTCACTATTCCAGAGATAGACAAAGAGAGGTTTTATGAAGTTCAACTTATTGACCTGTACACTCATAATTTTGCATATATCAGTACGGTAGCAAAGGGTAATGTTCCCGGCAACTACCTGATTACAGGCCCAGGTTGGAGTGGTGAAGTTCCTAAAGGTATTACTGAAGTTATTCCTTGTGAAACTCAATTTTTCTTTAGTATTCACCGCACACAACTATTTAACCCCGATGATATCAAAACAGTTAAAAAGATTCAAGATGGATATTTGGTTGAACCACTTAGTGCATTTACTGGAACAAAGGCTCCCTCTGCCCCAGCAGCTATTGATTTTCCAAAATGGAAAGATGGAGATGAATTTAATGCTCAGGCATTTAAGTATTTGGACTTTATGTTGACACTCGTGCAAACACCTCCAGAAGAACAAGCACTTATGGAAAGATTTGCAAAGATTGGACTCGATGGCACAGGTAACTTTGATATCAAAAAATTNNCAGCTATAAAAGAGTTTGGAGCGAAAGAATCTCGCGATCCATTAGCGAGTGCAAAAGTGTTTGGTACAAGAGCATTTTTAAACAAAAGTGCAAAAGACAACTATAAGTTAGATGACCTGTTTATGCCTCGCGCAGTTGGTGCACAGATGGGCATCTATGGAAACTCAGGTGCTGAAGCTATCTATCCTACCTATTTGGCAGATGCAGAAGGTACTCCATTGGATGCCTCAAAAAACAACTATACCATGACATTTAAAAAAGGAGAGTTTCCACCAGTGACAGCATTTTGGTCGCTTACTATGTATGATGGTAAAACCCAACTGCTTATAGATAACCCTCTCAACAGGTACCTTCTTAATTCTCCTATGATGGATCAATTTGCACTCAGCA
>DEIL01000174.1:9796-10624 GCA_002352445.1 Desulfobulbaceae bacterium UBA2775 | reverse complement strand
ATGGCATGGGTATCAAATCGTAGGCACGTGTTTAAGGCTGGCCATGTTATTGAAAATAAATACCTCGTGAGAATGGATCAAACCAACCGAAATAATGTTGCTGCACTTGCCGCTGCGTACCGTAAATCTGATGGTGGTGACTTTATAGGCAGGCCGGCTGTGCAACCACATATACCTCTTTTACTTCTGAGTAAGGCGGACGTGGAACCTAAGAGATATGTACCTATGTCTTTCTTATTACTTCTGAAAGATAGAGGTACATGATGTTACCTCATCTCAAACAGCCTTTGTTGCTCACGAGCATTTTGTGCTCAACGGTGAGAGAGGTTGAGTGATGTTTAGCACCTTACTCCTGGACTTCTGTAACAGAAAACAAGAAACCAAGGAGTATATTCTAACCCGAATAAATCGGAATTTTAGAATGCTTGGATAAGTGCCATGAAAGTATCTTCGACAATATATTTTTTTAAATGACCTTCCTCTATTTCTTGTTTTATCTTACAGAAGTTCTGGAATAAGGCACTAAAGTGGGAACACCCAAAACCCAAAAGGTACATTATCTCACCACAGAGTTCACAGAGAGCACAGAGAAAAAGCATTTCTTTTTCTCTCCTCTGTGTTCTCTGTGAACTCTGTGGTTTAAGCTNNTTTAAGCTCTGGAAGTCTACGCTTGTCTCTTGGTTTTTATTACAGAAGTTCTGAAGCAAGGCACTGAACATGAAACGTTTTATGGCTGGAAGACAATATAGTTTACAGAAGATCATAATCGGCTGCTTGATGGTCATGATCTCCATCACATGGCCGTTTGCATCTTACGCGAATGAATTC
>DEIL01000174.1:0-9724 GCA_002352445.1 Desulfobulbaceae bacterium UBA2775 | reverse complement strand
GGTGAAACCACTGATCGTGGTGTCAATAGAATTGAGACTGTACTTGAATCCCAAGAGTCAGATTATGTCTTGATCATGGAAGGCACAAATGATCAATGGTATGGGGTTTCATCTCAAACGACAGCTTTCAATCTTGGGATCATGATCGATAAATGCCTGGAGTCTGAACGCATTCCTCTATTAGGTAACTTGACCCCTGCAGACAGGGATACGAATGATGAGATTCCGGAATTTTACAACCCTGCTATTGCCGATGTTGCACAACAAAAAAATATCACGTTGGTAGATCATTACTCCGCAGTTGTTGATAACTGGGATGAGTTGAAAGATCCAGCAAATGGTGGTGTCCATCCTAATTATGATGGATATGAAGTACTTGCTCAAACATGGCACGATGCATTGGTAAAGCTGATTCCGCCACCATCCATTATGGGATCAATTGAATTACTTCTTCTGAGTGAATAGTCCCTCCTGACGGTTGCAGGTTATTGCCGTTACTTGTTTACAAACACTTCCATCATATTTAGCATCACTTTTTTTAGATGAAGGAAAGATATCTCATCCATACTATTCATGAAAATGAAAAAAAATTCTGATCATAAGGATACATCCGATCCATTAGGCAATCAACTGAAGGAAAATCGTGCTTACGGTCCATTGCAGGAGGTTGTTTTTAGTAATTCCGATTCCTGGGTCAAAAGGTACCGGAATCTTGTTTGCGGTGACACCAGCAACATTTTCCTGCTGAAATTTGAGTTGATTACCGGGTTTTTCGGCGGATTACCTGGTGCCATAGGTTTTGGTCTCAGGAAATATTTATACAAATACATTTTGGGAGATATTGGCCATAACGTCATTTTTGGCAGGAATATCAGTTTAGCCCACTCTCCAAACATTCGCATAGGAAACAATTGCCTGATTGCAGATAATTGTGAGCTTAATGCCAGTGGGGAAGGGGGGGAGATTGTTATTGGAAATAATGTTACCATCGGGCGAGGTGTCTTTCTCAGAACTAAAGGGGGAAAAATTATCATAGGTGATAACAGTGCCCTCGGTGCCCGGTCAATACTGGTGACGAGAAATACAGATATAACTATTGGAAAGAATCACATGATGGGAGCGTTTGTTTATATTGGGACCGGCTCTCATCAATACGAAAGGGGAGACATCCCCATGAATCGTCAGGAATATATTGCTAAACCGGTTACAATAGAAGAAGATGTTTGGCTCGGTATTCGGGCTACAGTGCTTCCCGGGAGTACAATCAGGGCAGGTAGTGTGATTGGAGCCTGTTCTCTTGTCAATGGTGAAATTGCTTCTTATAAGGTGGCTGCTGGAATTCCTGCAAAGACAATTAAAGAACGGAGTCGGAACAGCCTTGGGTAAGAGTTTTATTTATTTACTGATATCCAATCTTGTCTTCATGGCCTCAGGTTTTATTGTACATCTGATTTCTGGACGACTCCTGGGCCCAGTCTCCTACGGTACTTTTGGAATTATCTACGCTATCATATCCATCACCTACCTTATTTTGGGGGGAGGAGTAAAAAGATCCGTTACTAAATATGCAGCAGGGGCTCCTGAGCAGGCCGGCAGTATTCGTAGTGCAGGATTAAAGGTTCAAATGTATATTTGTGCCGTGATTGTCACGGTGTTGTTTATCATTTCGAAACCGTGTGGGATTTGGCTGAATGATGAGAATATAGTAACATTCATCCGTTATTCTTCCCTGATTGTACCAGTTGCAGGCATGCTGTACGTGTATGTCGGATATTTTGATGGCTGTAGACAATTTGGGAGAACGGCTTGTGTTGTCGTTTCTCATGCGGTATTGAAGGTTGTTTTTGTTTTTATTTTTATATTCCTCGGGTATGAAATTATCGGCGCCATAAATGGTTTGTTGATTGGCCTGGCCGGCGCTCTATTTTGTGCCGTTTTACTTGGTCGCCATGCCCCCGTTTCTCAGCCCTTTGAACAAAAAAAGATAATCCGGTTTGCTTTACCTGTATTGTCATTTTTTGTATGTGCATCGCTCTTAACATCTATTGATCTGTTTTTTGTCAAAGCCTTGTTGAATGATCCGGCAAAAACCGGTTACTATACAGCCGCTCAAACCATATCCAGATTGATTTCTTTTGCTATGTTTCCTTTTGGGGTTGTTCTGCTTCCTGCTATTTCCAGCGCAATCGCAAATAATGATTTGAATATGGTACGTAAATATATCGGCACATCTTTACGATATATTTTGATTGCTATAATTCCAACCGCCATGATGCTGAGCTTTACCTCCAGGGAGTTGTTACATTTTGTATATGGTTCTGCATATTTGCAGGGGGCCACGTCATTAAGCATCCTTTTTTGGGCTGCCTCCTTTTGGGGGATAACATATGCTCTGGTTTCCATTATTCAGGGGTATGGACAGCCGGGGAAGCCAGCACTGATATTTGCAGGGATGATTCCCATTGATATTATTCTGGTTCTGATTTTTGTCCGTCAATTCGGAATGAAAGGTGCTGCAGTTGCCACTGCTTTAACATTTGGTGTGGGTATGGTCATGGCAGCTGCTACGCTCTATAAGCGTTATGGGGTTCTTGTTCAATTCAGGACGGTTTTGAATGTATTGATTGCTTCCAGTCTGGCATGTTTGCAGTTTGTTTTTGTTAATCATTCTGGATTTTTTTTGCTGTTTCAATACACTCTCGTCTACGGCATTTTTGCTGGTGTGCTTTGGATTTTAGGAGAGCTGAAAAGAGAAGATGTTGATTTTATTGTGAACGCTATTAAGGTGAGACGAGCTCGATGACACCTTCTTTACATATAGGAGCAGTTAACTATGAGCAATTACTTTACGAAAAATAATTCCTGCTGCAGCAGGAAAAAAAGTGGAACAATTGTCTTCTTTTTCGTTGGTATAATCGGGATATGCCAGCCGGCCTTTGGCCAGATTGGTGACGCCATATTAGCTTTGGGAAAAACGGGGTCTTCTGGACACCATATTTATTTCTCCCAGCGTTCTCAGCAAAAATGGTCATCACCCATGCAGCTGTCTTTTTCTGACAAACCTGAAATTCTGCCAACACTTGCATCGAATGCACAAGGTGAAATATGGGTTGTCTGGACAGAGCTTGCGCAGGGTGGTGGAAAATTAAAATTTCGTTTTCGTCAAAATGGTAAATGGAATACGACTGTATTACTAAAAACTGAGAACACATCCGATATGGCTCCTTCAATTATTGTGGATAGTGAAGGTGACACCTGGCTGGTCTGGGCCGGTACAGATCACCAGGATGACGATATATTCTTTTCCCGTTGGGGAAATGGGGAGTGGACATTACCGGGAAAGGTAAATGCGGACGATAACTGGCCGGACATTTTACCGCAGATAGGTTTGTCGGATATCGGTATGCCGGAGGTGACCTGGAGTGGATTTGACGGAAAAAACTATGTCACATTTACCAGCAACTGGACAGGCACAGCCTGGAGTCCCGAGCAGGTTTTAATGAGTAAAACGAAAATTAGGGAAATCGATATGGCTGCAATTATTAATGAGCTTCCCGATTTTGTCACTGATTTGAACCAGACAAGTATTCATTTTTCAAGAGACGGAAAAGCAACTACTCTCCGCTTAAAAAATAAATGATCTCGGACCTTAATGAAACTGACGAAGTAAGATACCAAGAGGCTGCAGTATGAATTTTCGCGATTACACGTTTGATATTTTTCCTAGAACACTTGCATATAACTTTAGTCGTTTAACTTCCGTCAATTTGTGCAATCCTGTTACTCTGACGTTTTCCGTTACAGCAGCTTGCCAGTCCCTCTGTAAGACCTGCCAGATTGGAAAACTATATCGGGAAAATCCCAAGAGAGTAAAGGATGATTTGTCACTGGATGAAATCGAAAAGATTTTTAAATCCATCGGACATGTGTACTTTTTTAATGTGAGTGGTGGTGAACCCTTTCTGCGCACGGACCTCCCTGAAATCATTAAGCTCGCTATTCTCCATTTGTCTCCAAAAATTGTTCATATTCCCACAAATGGTATTGCCACCAGAAAAATTGAAAAGGGTGTACGCGATATTTTGTCCATCATGGATGAAATTGCCCCCAATGTTCCGTTTACTGTAAAGCCGTCCATAGATGGTGTCGGTTCTAAACATGACGAAATTCGTGGTATAGAAGGGAATTTCGATCAGTTGGTAAATACGATCAAGGCCTTAAAAGCAATTGAGGCTGATCATCCGCGTTTTCATCTGGAACTTGGTACTGTGGTTTCAAATTTTAATATCAATGACCTGAGTGAAATTGAAGATTTTGTCCATGATCAGGGGGTTGAAAGTTATCGCAATGAAATTGCTGAACAGCGAGAGGAGTTCTTCAACATTGGAGATGAGATCACTCCTTCCGGGGAAGTCTACGAACAGCTAATGGAGCGTTTTAAAGAAAAGATCAAAAAAAACATCCATAAGAAGAAAAAGTTGGCGCGTACTACGGAATCGTTACGGCTGGTATATTATGATCTTGTCAGTGATATTATGAAGCAGGAAACACAGACCATTCCCTGTTTTGCCGGGATCTCAAATGCACATATCAACTATAATGGTGAGTTGTGGCCCTGCTGTGTTATTGGCTATAAGAGTCCTCTGGGTAATTTGCGTGAAAACGGTTACGACTTCCAGGCTATCTGGCGCTCTGAACAGGCACAGAAGGTACGTGCAGATATAAAGGCCAAGAAATGCTGGTGTCCCCTTGCCAATCAAGCCTATTCCAATATATTATGCCATCCGCCATCCCTGCTGAAGGTTTTCATAAATATGTTTCGTCATGTATAAAACTTACCACCTATCCTAAGAGCTTGTCCGAAAATAGACATTTTCTTTCAAATCGAGATTATATTGAAAAAATAAGCGCAGTCATATAAATCATATAGTGAGTATTATTTTTTCGAGATGACGAAGAGTTGGGGAGAAGGGTGTTCTCAGACAGTCTCCCAGGGTAATTGTTAACTCATGAGAAATGGTGGCTGCTTTTCTTTAACATATTTCAGGAGTTATAAATTTGAAATATAACTGGATAACTGCTCTTTCTGTTTCGATCTTTGTTTCGCTGCTGGTGTTTTTTGCCCTTTATACAAGAGTCGCTGTGAGTCCTGATGGCCTGGTTCATATGGGATTCGCCTTGTATGGGATTCCCAATATTAATTTATTTGGTCCGGCAGCAGAAAATTTTCCCATAAAATACGTTCAATTCTATAACACGGGGTATGGGTACCATTATTTTCTGCACGCTGCGTATAAGCTGTTAGATGTATTGTCGTCCGGTTCGATTAATGAGTCTTATTGGTTTAGCGCTCCTTTCCTGTCACAAAAGGATTTATTACCAAGTACCTATGCCAATTTTCTGTTTATTGTCAGAATAATATCCGTCGTTTTAACATGTCTGCAAGTGTATATGTTGAAAAAGATATGTGATATTATACAAATAGAAAAAATATTTCCCGTAGCCCTGTTCTGGTTGTCGTTCACGACAATGTTTCCATTATTGCATGCTAATGCCTCAAGAGATGTTTTAGTCAATTGCCTTTCCATCTGTTTCATTTACAATGTGCTGGCGTTTCATTTTTCCCGCAAAGCTGTAAATGTAAAATATATCCTGCTGATCCTGGCAATTTCACCTTTTGTGCAATTGAGCCTCTGTTTATTTATCGTCATTGTTTTGTCATCCTATGCATTGTTTTATTTTAGAGCATCTTTTAACGAAATGGGGCGTGAAGTATTACAGATTATCACTTTGAAAAAAGGATATATTTTCCCTGTTCTTTTAGTGCTCGTTGGCCTTCCCGGCACCGTCGATCTGGTAAATAAAATCACCAGGTACGAATCAATAAGACCTGGGTGCACTAAAATGTTTTCTGTGGCTGAATGTGAGGAAAACAATGAAAATTACAAGACATATCGTACTCTTAAATTGTCAAGAGCTAATAAGGAAAGGATCAGTTTGTCGGAATATGCCAAGGTATGGTATCCGGGTGTTTTCGCACGTATATTTGGCATTATGGGCCATAGAAGCTACGGAAACCCATTGTATTATATCCTTCTTTGCACACTGAGTGCGTTGTTTCTTATCAGTGTTGTACTTTCAATTGCCTACAGGAAGAAAGATCTCTTATTTGTTGGTTTTATATCCCTTCTCTACTGTGTTGTTATTTTTTATTTTGTGAATCGACAAGTTTATTTGACAATCGGTGTGCTCAATGCGGGACTCCAGGGGCGGTATATCTTCCCTGTATATCCCCTGATGCTCGTATTTGCACATTCATGTCTCTGCTATTTGCCTCGTGTGGGATATTACCTGTATACTCTGTTGTCGTTTAACGTTTTGTTGTATACATATTATATTTTCTCGAATTCACCCCAGGTAAAATCGATTATAATGATGTAGTTTCCAGTCGGTTCTGTCACCCTTTCTCGGACTTAATCAAACTGTTAACATATTTTATGACAAAGTTTACAAAGCAGAATCATTTATCAAGGGACGCAAATAATGTATTTGTCTCATCTAGCTCAGAGACTGATTCCGAGTCACCTGATAGTGCAGAATGCTACGTTAGCGATACAATTTACTCCAGTGAAGACCTCAGTTGTACATCGTATCAGCTAAAATCAAAAATTATTGATGTCCATTCAGAATTTCACCTGTCTCCCAAACGAACCAATCTGCTCCGTGCTTTTACTTTCGATGGTGTGCAGAAGGTGCTAGAATTTGGCTGCGGCAGTGGCTCAATCACTCGTTTTTTAGCAGAACAGGGTTTACAGGTAGATGCAATTGAACCAAGTTATCAGTTAGCCAAAGCAGCGGCGGGGAGATGTAAGGAGTTTGAAAATGTATCTATTGTACATGGAGATCTGAATGCTTACGATCCAGGTGTCGACGAGTATGACCTGGTGCTTTGTGTTGGCGTGACAGCACAAGTAAAACAGTATTTTGAATCTGCCAGTACCGATGAGAGCCTTCAAATATTTTTATGTTTAGTGCGCAATGCTCTAAAACCAGACGGCATTTCCCTTATCGCAACTGAAAATCGATCCGGTTTTAAATATACTTTGGGTGCCCACGAAGACTACACAACCCGTCGTTACGGGGGCATACATGCAATTCCGGGAGAAGAGGGTGTCTGTTTAAGTACCCGTCGGGACTGGCTGCGGCACATTTCCAGTTCTGGTTTTGAATGCAGTTCCTTCCTTTTACCTTTCCCCGATTATAAGCTTCCCACCCTGCTCCTTTCAGAAGATTATGTAAGCAAAAATCCATATTCCTATAACCATCTTGAAACTATAAAATCGAGGGATTATTTCAGTATTTTCGAACCTCAAAAATATGAGAATCTGTTTTGGGAAGCAGCCGTTGCTGCAGGTACACTACCTGATTTGAGCAATTCATTTTGTATTTTAGTTTCAAATGAGCAGGCTGCAATTGATCAATTCTGTTCTCTGGATTTTGCTCACCTCCCAGGTTATTCAAGGAATATGGTCTATTCCACGACGATTATTAAAAGGCGGGGTGAAGCAAATACCCATCGTTCTCGCTTAATGCCTGTCACTCTACCGCCATTTGACGGAATATCTCATGCCCCAAAAGCGGAAGAACCATTCTTCTTCGGTACACTGCTGTCGGTTGAGTGGTCCAGGTCACTTTTATACCAGGATGATAATTTTGAATTATTCGAACAACTGATTAAACAATATTACAACTACTTAATTGATCTTAAGTCTAAAGATGAATTCAGTCTGAATATAGATCTGCTGCCGTCAAATATCATCGTTACGCCGGAAGGATGGCAGGTTATTGATAATGAATGGGCCACAGCCTGGCCTGTGCCGATTGATTTGCTGCTGTTCAGGGCGATGTTGATGTTTGCATCAAACTATCGTGAAAATTTGATAAACTTCTGTGAGAAAAGAAGAGTCAACAGTATCTGGGATTTGATTAAATGGGCGTTTGTTCTGGCAGGCTTGCCAAAGGACTACCATTATATTGACGGCTTGAAACAACAAGACGAAAACTTTCAGAAGAATGTTGGCGATCGTTTTACACCTGTTGATCT
This sequence comes from Desulfobulbaceae bacterium UBA2775, assembly GCA_002352445.1. Classification (GTDB taxonomy): domain Bacteria; phylum Desulfobacterota; class Desulfobulbia; order Desulfobulbales; family Desulfocapsaceae; genus Desulfomarina. The sequence continues at coordinate 1,620 of DEIL01000174.1, read as the reverse complement.
GAACACACCTTTGGTGACCAGATCCTTTTCCGATCGACCTATTGTCTCTCTTTTCTGGAAAGATAAAAATCAGGAGTATGAGATGGGTCGTTTGGTTTCCACTCGTGCAGATACTTCTGATGTGCTGCAAACAGTGTCCATTGAATTACCGTCTGAAGTCAAACTGCTGCAATTTATCCGGCTGGATCCTTGTGGTTCGTTTAGAAAAGAAGCCGCCTCCTTTTTTCGCCTTTCCTCCCTTAGAATATATGGGAAAAGCCGATTTCAGCAGAGGGAAAAACTTTGGTCCCTGGACTCTGAAAAAGATGTTTTCAAGGCGGCAAACCTGGTAGGCATTCGGTATACGGATCAGGAGTTTGGGCGTGGATTCAGTATCATCGACTATGACGCCTGGCTTGAGTTCTACGCCATACCCTTCAGAAGACTTGCGGATGACGAAAGATTTATCATAGAGGTAGATTTCCGTTACCCGCGAACAGAGGAGTATCTGCTGGCACGTGACAACCATTTACTTGCCGCTGAAATATTTCAGGGCAGGCAGGCGGAAATGGATGTCACTGTAAACACGTTGGCTGAAACGCAAAAAGAACTTACAGCTATTAAAAACTCCATGGTCTGGAGGGGTGCTGAGCATATTCGCGGCTTTCTATATGGACGGCTGCCGGTGTTTGCCAATAAAATCCGATCCCGGATGCTTGCTGTTGTGAAGAGCGGAACGGAGAAAAAAGCCCTGAGTCCTTTTGGAACAGGTGAGGAATTCAGTACAGAAACAAGTGAGCAGAACTATGAACTTTGGCTGGCTGAGAGACCTGACAACTATTGGCTGTCTTCGGCTCAGGTTGAGGCACCTTCGACTATCAGCATTATTGTTCCAGTTTATAAGGTACCGGTTAAAATCTTTAAGGAGACCATTGATTCCGTCCTCTCTCAAACGTATCCCGAATGGGAGCTGTGCATTGCAGATGACGCTTCCGGAGATCACGAGATCGTTGCCTACCTGAAAACATTGTCTGACCCCAGGATTAAAGTCACTTATCGAACTGAAAATGGGAATATTTCAGCTGCGTCAAACTCTGCTATATCGCTGGCAGATGGCGAATATTTAACCTTTCTGGATCATGATGATAAGCTGCATGAAAATGCCCTCACCGAGTTGATTTTAGCAGCTGAGGGGACCGGGGCTGAATTTATTTATTCAGACGAAGACTTTATTCATCCCGATGGGTATTTGTGCAACCCTTATTTCAAGCCGGATTTTTCACCTGACTTGCTTCTCTCCCATAACTATATAACCCATATGGTACTGGTGACCAGGAGACTCTTTGAAAAGGTTGGAGGTTTTCGGTCAGGTTTTGAGGGGGCGCAGGATTTCGATCTCTTTCTGCGGCTTTCTGAAGTAGCAAATCAGGTGTATCACATCCCAAAACCTTTGTATCATTGGCGAATGATGGAAGGATCTACTGCTCTGCAAACAGATAGTAAACCGGCGGCGCACCCAAATGCCAGAAAGGCTTTAGAGGAGGCTTTAAAACGACGCAATGTGGAGGCCGAAGTGCTGGATGGAAATCTCACTCACTTTTTCAGGGTAAAGAGAAAAATCAAAGGCAGTCCATTGGTCAG
>DEIL01000302.1:27930-29427 GCA_002352445.1 Desulfobulbaceae bacterium UBA2775 | reverse complement strand
AATTGTTGAATTTTGATCCAACCGTAACAACGGCTGATTAGCAAAGGCAAGGCCAGCACGACTGTTCTCCAGGACCCGGATCATGTCACCTGCACAGAAGGTCTCATTGAGACTCACCTGCTGCCACCCGGTTTCTCCAGTCCGCCTGCTTTCTACCTTACCCTCTGCAGAAACAACTTCGGCAACCCATTGATCACAGGACGTTGCGTATGTGTCAGTGGGCAATAGTGCTAAAAATAGTACAAATAAAAACGAGAAGGTACGAGTTGAACTCTGAATAATGCTGAACTGCAGTTTTTTAAAATTCAAGTTTTTTTTTCTTGCCATAACTTATTATCCCCCCAAGAATACAATAAATGGCATCTTTTCGTTTGACAAAAAATAACAATGACCTTGCCATTGACATTTTTATTTATATAATATTTCTTGAAAATATCATCTTAATCTAAGATCAATTAATAATTGATCTATATATACGTGATTAGAACATTGAATTTTAAAACATCCCTATGAATGAACAGCTTGTGATTCCAATTATCTGTAAAATCACCTGTGAGTCTAGAAAGAAACTGCTTGATATGTTGATATGGAAACAATTGAATCGACAACTCCATCACTCTTTTATGCAAAATAAGTGCCTGTTTTATGGCAATAATTTTTCTTTAATTCTTGCGTACACCATGCAATCACTAGTTGGTTTACCTGAAACATATATCCATATTTCTGGAATATTTTTCCGGAAATCAGCAAAAACTGCCACAACCCACTATTTTTCAATATAATGTTTGATTTTTACTATTTTATTGGTATTTTTTTATGTAATTTCAACTAATTACATAAATGGACAAGGATTATGAGTTCAAATTTCGTTTCTGCAAATAGAGAGCAACAGTACCTCTTCCCACCATCCATAGAAGACTGGTTGCCAGAAGATCATCTGGCTCGTTTTGTCAGTCTCCAAATACTCTTGTAAGTCAGGCGTACAGATCTACAAGCCCTTATTTTCTGATTGAAAACTAATTTTTCTATGTATTGTGATGTAAAAAATATAAACCTTCGGGTCATGGGCAATCCACTCGTCAGAATCCCTCAGCGTGAACACTATGTTGTCTTGCAAGTATTGGCAATGGGTGAAAAACATGTAGATAACAACTAGGAGATCTAGTTGTTATGAGGTGGTTGCGAGGGCCATTTGAAGATTTGTTTTTTTATTAGTCAAGAAAAGTCTTTTTCTAATCTCTTGTCGATGGCAGGCAATAGTTGCTGGAGAGAGATTTAAAAGAGTTGCGATCTCCTTTGTCGTCTGGCCTTGCTTGATTAAGTTGGCAATTTGAACCTGAGCAGGGGTGAGGTTTGAAAGATAGTTTTTATGATTAGGTGCAAAGGAAGAAGTAATTTCGTCAAGATTTGATTGTATACTTTTCAGGAAAGTTTGTTGAGATTCTTCGTTGCATTTCATTTTTAACTTTTCCAGGAATGGGTAAATTAAATTTTCAA
>DEIL01000302.1:25987-27902 GCA_002352445.1 Desulfobulbaceae bacterium UBA2775 | reverse complement strand
AGAGCGACATTTGTCTCCCTGAGTCGTCCAGTCTTTTGGTCAAGCTGAGCAGTACGATCAACAATTCGTTGTTCTAATTCGTCATGGGCATTTTGTAGTGCTTCCTCAGCATTTTTTCGTCTGGTGATATTTTCAACAGTGCCAATGGCAGCGACTATTGATCCGTCAATTAAGGAAATTGGAGAAAAAACACCACGAAGGTAAACTTTCTCAGTCTTTGTAACAGGCAAGTAACTCCCTTCGTAAGAAACTATTTCCCCAGAAAGTACAGCGGTAGTGGCCACTTTTACTTTCTCATCTTTCGCATATTGTAATAAATCAACACCTATAATTCTCTTTACATTGGTGCCAAGAATTTCTGCTAATTTATCATTACTTGCTGTAATGATACCTTTTTTATTTATATGCAAAATTCCCAAAGGTGAATGTTCAAAAATACCTCGATATTTTTCTTCAGTTTCTTTTAATTCAGCTTCTGCCTTCTTGCGAGTGGTAATATCTGTGCAAATACCACCAATGGCATACACCTTATCCTCACTGTCAAAAAGTGGAAATTTGACTGTCATAAATGTTTGCATCCCGCCGGGCAGGAGAATGGACTCCTCGAATTCCACCGGAGCACGACGCCTGACAACCTCCTCATCTTGCGAGCGAAAAAGCTGCGCAATTGGTTTCGGGAAGATGGAAAAATCATCCTTGCCCTGCACTTGGTCATAAGACATATGGGCAAGGTGCCCGAACTGACGATTGATAAAAATGTAGTTGTAATCGGTATTTTTCAGGTAGATAGGCATGCTAACATTGTTAAGAATACCTTCTATGTACTGCCGAGTTAATTTTTCGGAATCGCAACGTCTTTTCTGAAGGACCAGCTTCTTCTCAAGGATCTGTATCCGTTGTTCAAGCTCTTCATATGTTGATTTTGATGCCATTTTGTACCCCACTGTGCAATGTCTTCAACCAGGTTGTGCTATTGGTCTGCCTGATGACTCCAGTTCGTACATACATAGGGATAGGTCTGTCAATCAGCTTTCACGATTGTCCTTTGATTTGCCAAAGGCTTTCAACTTCGATAGTCCAGGTTCGTTAGTCTTTTCTCCTATCCTGCAACCGCTTTTTTCAAAACGACAAGTGTTATGTCGTCGAACTGATCCTGTTCATTTGCAAAATCTTCCACATGGGTCTTAATGGTCTCAGCAATTATATTAGCAGATTGACCTTTTGATCCAGCAATCGCCTGGATCAGTCTCTTAGCGCCAAACTCTTCTCTTTCACTGTTGATCGCTTCAGTAACTCCATCAGTATAGAAAACGACAATATCTCCTTCTCCAAGATCAAACTCCTTTTCTTCCAGAAATATTTCATCAAACACGCCTAAAGCGGTTCCTTGACCTCTTAAGGTAAGAAAATGATTCTTGTTTTTTTTGTAAAGAATTGGATAATTATGTCCAGCCCTAACATATCGCAATTTATTGGTAGCCGGATCATAAATTGCGTAAAACAAGGTAACAAAGAAATCAGCATTGCTGCATTCTTGAATCAGTATGTTTGTTTGGCAAACTGCCTTTGTCAAATTTGTTGGTTCATGGGCCGAACATGCCCTAATAAGAGCTCGCGACAAGGCCATGTAAAGGGCGGCAGGGATACCTTTGCCAACAACATCGGCAATTACTATTCCCAGTTTATTTTCAGGCAATTCAATAAAGTCGTAAAAATCCCCACCAACTTCTTTTGCCGGCAGAAAAACTGCTGCAAGGTCGAGGCCTTGAACAGTAGCAACTCTAGAAGGGAGAAATGAAAGCTGGATATCGGTGGCGATCTCAAGTTCCTTAAGCACTCTTTCCTGGGCCAACTGTTGTTGCAGAAGTCTAGTATTCTCAATGGATACGGCCCCTTGGTTAATCAAGGTACGAAG
>DEIL01000302.1:20298-25929 GCA_002352445.1 Desulfobulbaceae bacterium UBA2775 | reverse complement strand
CCCCTTTGCTGCAAAGAAATTTAGAAGTTTATTGTCCCCCTCTTTGACGCTTCCATCATTCAAGAGTATGCCGTGATCAATCTCAATAACCAATTTGTCGCATTCACATTCAATCAGTTGCGCTAAACTGTGTTCAACGCTTTCGTCGAGCCCACGTTCACTAAAGATATCAATCGCGGTTCGTTCATCATTTAAAAGAAATGCAACTCCCTGCATGGAGCCATAGGTCCCCATAATCATAAGTAAAAGAGTGGGAACAATTTCTTTAGCATTTTCTAAAAAAACTATCTCCCGACTGACATCATTTAATGTCTTGAGATGAAAAATTCGCTTCTCAAGTTCGTTTGTTGACTGCTCCATAAATCAATAAACCCTGAGATGGAGTAATGAAACAAAGAACAACATGGTGGCGAGTATATTAACTTAATATAAGCCCAGAAAGGAGGGGTGAATTTTAAAAGTTACTATTGGGAAGGGGACATAAAAAAAATTGATTCGCAAATAATTCCTTATTTTAAGGCATCTTCTATCGTTGGAAAAATTTCTAAGCAGCGGGTTAAGCCGACCATATGAAATATTTTTACAAAGTGATCAGAAAGCCCGGTTACACAAATCATTTGTCCCTTCTTCCTGGATTTTGAAGCTACGTCAATAAGAAAGGCAAGCGCCCCACTATTGATATAACATTCGTCGTTAAATTTCATAACGATGCGCTCAGCCCCTTGCACATCTCCACGATTATGAGCTTTTTCAACAGAAAAACCGGTGACAGCAGTAATATCACCTGAAATGTTTATGATTGCTGCCTGCCCTTCCATACTTACAGAAAGCTCAATATCTTTACCCAGAAAATATCACCCGCCAATAATCTGGAAAACTGTGCACCAGTATAAACTATAAACTATTTTTTCCCCTTATGTTTTTGGTGAATAGCAATTTTCTCTCACCACAGAGGACACGGAGAGCACAGAGAGGGCAAAAAAATCTATTTGCCAAATCGGTGAGCAGAAGTCTTTTCCGCCTGAGCCTGTACTGCGGTAATAGCCACAGTATTGACAATATCCGGGACAAGGCACCCACGGCTTAAATCATTGACCGGTTTTTTCAGGCCCTGGAGAATAGGGCCAATGACCACCGCGCCTGCAGATCGCTGTACCGCTTTATAGGTGTTATTTCCGGTGTTCAGGTCGGGAAAAATAAAGACGGTTGCCCGGCCGGCAACCCTGCTTTCCGGCATCTTTGTCCTGGCCACTGTCGGATCAATGGCTGCATCATACTGGATAGGGCCTTCAATCTCCAGGCCGGGATAGAGAGTGAGTGCTTTCTCCCGTGCAAATTCAGTTGCCTCTCTCACCTTTTCAACCTGGCGTCCTTTGCCGGATCTGCCGGAGGAATAAGAAAGCATAGCCACCCTGGGCATGATACCGAACAGCTCTGCAGTCCGGGCTGAACTGAGTGCTATTTCGGCAAGTTCTTCAGCGGTGGGATCAGGGTTCACTGCACAATCACCATAGGCCAGAACCCTGTCCTCAAGGCACATAAGCATAACACTGGAAACTATGGAACATCCCGGAGTGGTTTTAATAAACTGAAAAGCCGGGCGAATGGTATCGGCTGTTGTATGGATAGCGCCGGACACCATACCGTCTGCATGCCCTTTGTAGATCATCATTGTGCCATAATAATTCCAGTCATCCATAATATCCCTGGATTTGTCCAGAGTAATTCCCCTGTCCTTCCTCAGCTCATAATAAGTACCTGCATAATCTTCGAAAAGGGGTGATTTCTTCGGCTCAATAATAGTCACATTCTCCAGATGCAGACTGAGACTCTTTATTCGCTCCCTCACCTTATTTTCATCACCAAGCAGAGTTATATCAACAACCTCCCGGCGTAACAGTATTTCCGCTGCCCGTAATATCCGACCGTCTTCTCCTTCAGGAAGTACAATATGCTGTTTATCCGTCTTTGCCCGCTGCAGGAGCTGAGACTCGAACATCTTCGGTGTAACTGTGGTGGTTTTGGTCTTAATGATCTTATCACTCAACTCTTCTGTATCGATGTATCTTTCAAAAACCGCAAGCGCCTGGGTTATTTTTCGTGTGTTGTCAGGGGTAATTGAGGCATGAATTTTCTCCACCCTGATTGCTGCCTGGTAGGTGTTTTCACCCACGGAAATAATCGGAACAGTATCCTGAAACCCTTCAATAACCCTTTGTACAGGGGCCTCAGGCACCAGGCCACCGGTTAACATGATTCCTGATATATTTGGCATTGTCATCGACTGGACTGCTGCCAGACAGGCAAGAACCACATCGGAACGATCTCCGGGGGTAATGATAAGGCTCCCGTAATCAATACGTTCCAGTAAATTTCTCAACTGCATTGCGGCAATCGTAAAACTTCTCACATGGCGGGTCAGATTCTCTTCTCCATAGAGAATTTCTGCGTTTAACAGACGTCCAACTTCACCCACGGAAGGATTGCCGAGATTATCATCATTGGGAATCACATAGATAAGCTCTTCCTCCGCCACCCTCCTTTCAGACAATTTCTCTTCAAGCATCTCCAGATAACCGGGAGCAACCCGATTAACTACAGTGGCGACAACATGGCATTTTCGATCTACCAGTGATTCATGATACACTTTGATCGACCGTACCATCTCCTCGGGACTCTTTATTCTCCCTCCCGCAACAAGAATCACAGGACAGCCCAGATTGGTAATAATTTCAACATTGATATCGAAATCAAAAGAAGCGGATACCCCCTCTAGCTCGAATCCTTCACAGAGGACAAAATCCGCCTTGTCAACCAGCAGGTTATACTTTGTCATGATGCCATCGATGAATTCAGTATGCCTTCCCATTGACCACAGCTGGTTAGCCTCTGTCACAGTATAGCCGTACATCTCCTCATAATCGGCAGAGAGGTTATACTGGCTCTTGATAAGATTTATTGTGTTATCACGTTCACTGCGAGCATGGTTAACATCAATGAGCGGCCTGAAAAAAGCGACGTTTTTGATATTTCGTGTCAGAAGCTCCATCAGCCCGAGAACAATCGCCGATTTACCACTGCGCGGCTCAGTTGCGGCCACATATAATTTGTTTGCCATGATTTATTTCTAACCCGAAGAGGTGGAGCTTTCTTAGGTGCCTGGATAAGTACTTATAAATTCCTGATTACGTATGAAACTCAGCCAATTCTATTGGAATAGACTTAATTTGTTGATAACAAAAGAGAAATAAGAGCCCACAAGGTTGTCATCCCCGCGTAGGCGGGGATCCAGTAACGAGCAAGGCTTCTGGATTCCCGCCTGCGCGGGAATGACGGAGAATGTAGCTGAGTTTCATGGGTAATCAGATATAAATTTATGAGAAATCTTTCTCTGCCTGCCTCACTACAGTATAAGTCCTCTTGGATTCGGCGCAATTGCGTCCCTTTAATTCACCCCTGCTGCCTGGCCTGACCAAGATAAACACCTGCCATCACCACCGCCGCTGCCATGCACTGGGCCAGAGTGAATGTCTCGTCAAGTATCATCCAGCTCATAATAGCGGTAAAAACAGGTATAAGATTCACATACAAGGTGGCCTGACTGGCTGGCACAAGCTTGATCGCATAATTGTATAAGCCATAAGCACCCAGTGTAACAACAGCTCCCAGATAGAGTACAGCAAGAGCTGAAGCTGTGTCAAATGTTGTTGGCAGGCTCGTTCCCGGTAAAAAGATAAGGGGAAAATAGAATACACAACCGACAACAGCCTGCACAGCGGTGAGCAGAAAGGGCGAATAACGATTGGTGAGATGTTTCAAGGCAATGACATATCCCGTTGCGCAGACCATTGCCATAAATTCAAAAAAATTCCCTAACACAGGATTGGGTGCATCAGCAGTCGGTGTTGACTCAAGGGTCAGCCAGCAGACCCCGAAAACAGCCATACCACCACCAGCCCATGATTTCCATCCCACCCTCTCTTTCAACAGAATAGATGCAGCCGCCATGACAAGGATCGGCAATATAGCCGTCATCATCCCGGCCTGGGCAGCGCTGGTATTTTCAACCGCCATTGCCTCAAAAATGAAATAGAGACATGGCTCACAAAAAGCCATGAAGAGAATGAGTTTATAATCCCCCGGCTGGTAATCAAGGGAGCGATACAACCTCTTGCCGACAACCAGAAAACAGAGCGTTGCCACAAGCATACGACCGAAGATCACAATCATGGGATCGTAGGTAACAAAGGCAATTTTCAGAGCTATAAAGGAACTCGCCCAGAGAACCATTGCCAGCAACAGGGCAATCATGGGCAGAGACTTCTGTAAACCAGTACTTGTCATAGAGAGAACGCTCCCTGTCGACATAAGGGGATATCTTTTTAGATAGCAATAGGTATCAGTAGCAAACCCCTTGACGATCTGTGTATTTTGGTGTACACACATCTATCAACCATATAATTGGCAACGAGAATGTACTCCAATATATATGTAATGACAACCAAATAGGGTTTTGGAAAAACGTACTGCGCCATCAATAATGATGCGTTTGTAACAATTGACCTTAAACGTCATTTCTATGCAGAAGGGATGACAGAAAAGAGGAAGAAGAATGAAAAGAGCTAAATTATTGTTTATAGGTTTACTGTTTTTCACTTTGTTTTGCAGCTCCCGGGCGATGGCAATTGATCTTTACGGTTTTGGCAGTTATTGGGAACAAAATGATGCCGATGGAACATGGGGTGGCGGGGTTGGTCTGAGTTTACCGTTTATTACTGAGATGTTACGAATCGATGGAAGAGCTTATTTTTTTGAAAGTGCCGACCTGGGGCGTGATGGAAACCTTGATCTTATACCATTCGATTTAGGTTTACAGGTACACCTTATGCCGAACGGAACACTTGATCCATATTTTCTTGGTGGAATATCATATATCTATGCTGATTCTGACCATATTGACGTGGATTCTAACTTCGGTGCCTATCTGGGCCTCGGTCTCGACTGGGCTATAGGAAGTCCACTTATTAAAATATTTGGCGAGTTTCTTTATCGAGCCAGCGAACTGGACAATGCTTTTGGTGACGATGTCGATATCAGTGGATTTACCGGTAATATCGGTCTTAAGATCCACCTGTAAATGATATGTTTATATGAAAGTCATGTGCTATCCGGAAGAAAAGGGGTTGGGAGGGGGTGTCAGTGACAGGTGGTCTACACCTGTCACTAAATCTTCTACTTCTTTCTTCCAATCTCTGAGGCAACAGGCCTAATCGTATATTCCTGTAATTTTCTGTAATTCCGAATGATAGCCTGAAATACATCCCAATCTTTTACCGCAGGTACAGCCTGCCTGACATAGGCCAACTCTCTTTTGTCCATGGTTACCTCCAACAAAGTACGAAGTTGAGAAGGTTCGGGAAATAAAAAAGCCCCCGAACCAATTACCTGATCCGGGGGCCCTGATTTCACCACAGATACACAACAGATACTCCCAACACCGGGGGTCCTGTTACAATGTCAAGGCAGGTATTCTGACTTCCGGATCTCTCTACTCATCGTGCCTTCCCGAATACTCTTCAGTAATGGCGTCGTAAAAACTCTTCATCTTGTTCGTTGTTACAATTTTTCTAT
>DEIL01000302.1:5625-20263 GCA_002352445.1 Desulfobulbaceae bacterium UBA2775 | reverse complement strand
TGAAGCTTTTTACTTATCCATCGATAACTGAAGTTTTTACGAACTTGTCTTCAGTGGCAATTACGACTTTCGTCCCCGGTTACAGCGGCGGGCCCGTCCCGGAATTTCACCGGATTCCCTCTTGTGTCTTGAAGACACCCTGACGATCATGTTGTATCTACTTATCTTATTTTAGTCAATACAAATGTCATCAACTCCAACTACTCGTAGGACTCAGCCTGCTGTTGTCTGATCTCTGCTAACATCTCCCTACCGCCGTTTTCCAGAATATAGTCACCCAGCCTGAAGCCTATACGTTCAGCATCCCTGCGCAGTCCCCTCTCCTCACTGCGAAGAATCTTTTGACCATCAAGACTTGCCAGTCCGGCATTAAGGATAATCTTATCATTTTCAAGCACAGCCAGCCCGAATACTGGAATAGAGCAGCCCCCTTCGAGTTTTTTCAAAAAGGCGCGCTCAGCGAGCAAACAGGCCTCACTCTCTTCATCATTGAGACAATCACGAATCCTGGCCGTCTTGTCACCATCAAGAGATATGGATGCTTCAATGGCGATACATCCCTGGCCTACCGGAGGAATGATTTTTTTTTCGTCAAATTCCATAACAATCATCTTCTCATACTCCATACGCTTGACTCCGGCATAGGCAAGCATAAGCGCATCGCAGTCTCCATCCCGCATTTTACGAATTCGGGTTTGCAGATTCCCCCTCATCTCAACGGTCTCAACATGTGGATAATAGCGTCGCAGCAGAGCCCTTCTCCTGACAGAAGATGTGCCTATCCGAAGGGTGCGGGAGGTGTCAGTGAGATCTATGGTTTTATCTGCGCTCACCAGAACATCATTTACCTTTTCACGTTCAGTAAAAGCGATAAGATTGAATTCCTCCGGCAGCTGCGATTGCATATCCTTGGCACTGTGTACCGCAATATCTGTGATGCCAGCTGCCAGCTGCACTTCAAGTTCCTCGGTAAAAACACCCTTACTGCCAATTTTGGCGATGGAAGTATGGAGAATTTTGTCACCCTTGGTCTCCATACTGTTAATCTGTGTCTCCATACCGTCACCATTAAGGGCCCTGGCTACAGTTTCCGTCTGCCACATTGCAAGTTTACTTTTCCGTGATCCGATTGTTATCATGACTCTTCCTGACCCAAAATGATAATGTGCTATGTCACATATTTTTATTTACTTATTGCTGGAGGCTGTTTATCGTACGGTGTTTTTAAGAATTTTTACCATAATCAGCCTACCATATACATTTTCGTTATGATATCTCATTTTTCGCATTATAAAACGGTCGCCATATTTCCCTGAAGTGACTGAAACCATATAAATATGCGATTACTTCTTTACAACATACGCTACGCAACAGGACATAAAAACGGTTATCACCTGCCATTGCCGTTTTCAGGTTTTTTCAAGAAAACTGAAGTAAATCTGCAGCGTATAATCAACTTTATATCCTCAATCAACCCTGATATAGTTGCTCTTGTCGAGGTGGATTCCGGTTCATACCGCACCGGCAAATTTTGTCAGGCAAAGATCATAGCCGAACAACTGGGATACAATTATGTTGTTGAAAACAAATACTCCGATGACTCCCTGGCCCAGATGGTCCCTTTACTCAATCGACAGTCCAACGCTCTCCTTACCCGACAGGGGATAGAAAAATATCAGTTCTATTATTTTGAACAGGGCGTTAAACGGCTTATTATCCAGACTGACCTTCAGAAAATTGCCATCTTTATTGTCCACCTTTCACTTAAATACAGACACAGACAAAACCAGCTGGAATTTCTTCACAGTCTCATTGAGTCTACCGATAAGGAAGTTATTATCGCTGGAGATTTCAACACGTTCTGGGGAAGCCGGGAGCTCAAGCTTTTTCTTGCCGCAACCGGCCTGAATAACGCTAATGTCTCCAATGCTCCATCCCACCCAAGCCACGGCCCGAAAAGACAGATAGATTTCATCCTGCACAGCAGCGGGCTGCAAATTGATAATTTTTATATTCCCGACGTACGACTCTCAGACCACTCTCCCCTGGTTTGCGATTTCTCCTGTGCATTGACAGACACTCATTGACTCAATGGTGATGGAATCGTAAAAACCCAAATTCTTCACTAAGCCGTCATTCCCGCGCAGGCGGGAATCCAGTTGTTTCAGTATGTTATGGATTCCCGCCTGCGCGGGAATGACAATGCATGGGATTTTTTACGACGCCATCAATGGTAACCGTACTTCAAAGCGACTACCCTCATGCAATACAGAACTGACTGAAATTGTACCGTTATGGGCCTCCAAAACAGCCCGCACATAATTCAGCCCCAGGCCCAGCCCTTTCTGGGAGCGACTCCGGTCCCCTCTATACAATCTCTCCCATATACGCCCCTGTTCATTTTCTGAAATTCCACTACCATTATCTTCAAAAACCACCACACCATGTGAGCCATCCACCCGGGCGGAAATTTTCACCCAGCCACCTTCTCGACCATATTTAATCGCATTATCCAGTAAATTTGCCCACACCTGGGAGATCCTTGTGCGGTCAATCCTGACCCATACTTCACCTTCAGTTTCCAGCCGTACCTCAACTTCTTTCTCCTCTGCCACATACTCATAAAGAGTGACGATCTCAGCAAGCGTTGCTCCTGCTTCACATTCCTGCAACTGAAGCTGCATGGTTCCCGACTCCGCTTCCGCCACACTCATCATTATTCTCAGCATTGACAGGACTCGCTCAGACTCTTCAAGACAGTCTGAAAGTGCTTCCCGAAGCCGTTGAGTATCACCCTCAGCCTGTAATCCGTATTCAGCAATAGAACGTAGTCGGGTCATGGGAGTTCTGAGATCATGGGCCACATTGTCTAAGGAATCTTCCATTTCAGACACCAGATGCCGATTCTGGCGCAAAAGACGATTTATCTGTTTATAGAGACTGTCAAGCTCCGGCCCATTACCATCCTCTGGGAGAAGCTCAGATTTTGGCAACCGGATCAGTTGGTCGATCTTCTTTCTTGTAGAGATGATGGAGGATAGGCTGAATCGTACATAATAAAGTGCAAAGAGCCATAAAACCGGAGAACTGCAAACAACCGTCAAGACTGTTCGACGCACCAGCTTTCTGTATAAATGATACCATTCACTCCCATCCTTGGCTGCCTGGATCAGCACTTTGTTACCATATTTTCTTGTAACTATGGACAGCACCCTTTCTTCTTCAACAGACCCTACAATCAGCCAAATCCCTTCTTTTTCAGGGGACAGATCTACAAGTCCCCTGAAAGTCGGATGTTCAGTCTGCTCATTGACTAATATGATATGGTCATCACCCCGAATCATCCGGATAAAAGCGAGCCCATGCAACGAGCCCTCTGTCGGGGTGTTACGAAGAGAGGGGTAGATATTTGGAGAGTGATTTATCGTAAGATAATCGGTTAACAGTTTTTCCGTTTCATCGCGTTCAATATCATGCAGCTGGGTTCGGGCAATAAGAAGATATACAGTTGCCAGAAGAGCTCCTCCAAACCATAACAGGAAAAAAACCGGCAGCGCTTTTCTGGATCTCGACCAGGAGAAATCCTCTCTACTCAGACTTGAGAACATAGCCCACGCCCCGGACGGTATGGATCAGCTTTTCAGAAAAATCCTTATCTACTTTATTCCTCAATCTACATACCAGAACGTCAACTACATTGGTTTGAGGATCAAAGGAATAATCGTATACCTTTTCAAGAATGGCCGTTTTGGACAGGACTATACCGACATTGCGCATCATATATTCCAGCAGACCATACTCTTTCGCCGGCAGTTCGATTTTTTCTCCCTGCCTGTACACCTCATGTTTCAACAGATCCATTTCAAGCTCACCGGCATGAAGGGAGGTTGGTTGAGCAGATTTTTGATCCCTTCTGATAAGTGCCTTAATTCTTGCCAGCAGTTCACTGAAGGAAAACGGCTTAACCATGTAGTCATCGCCGCCCCGCTGCAACCCCTGTATTCTGTCATCGACAGACTGTTTGGCACTGAGAATCAAAACGGGTGTATTCACATCTTCCGCCCGCATCAATTCTATGACACTCAGGCCGTCCAATCGGGGTAGCATAAGATCTACCACCGCCGCATCGTATGGAATGATCAGGGCCTGATCCAGCCCGGACCGGCCATCACCGCATACATCAACGCTGAACCCGGCTTCCCGCAGCCCCTTTTCAATAAAAGAGCTGATCTTACCATCATCTTCTATCAGTAATATTCGCATACGCTTTCACAAAACAAGAGGCTTACATAATTACACTACACTGTCCATTCCAATTATGGAACAGTTCCTCCCCGTAATCCCGCCCGAAGACCGGCTGGATCTTCTGTATGAAAAGTAATCCTTTGAACAGCATGTACAAGTACTGGCCACGGTGATTTTTGACTCTCTCACTCCTGCACCGGCCAGTTGATATTTTGAGATTCGCCAGAAATCAAAATAGTCCTGTTGTTCCATAAATGCTTTGAACTCAACAGGAAATTCCTTTCTGTGGTTGACAAATTCTGCGCAGCATGGCCCCAGAGACGGACTTATGGCAACCAGCAGATCTTCAGGAGAAACACCAAATTGGGATTCCAACCGGTGAATTACCTTTGCCAGAATATTTTTCACACTCCCCCTCCAGCCACAATGAACAGCGGCGATGATTTTTTTCACCGGGTCAAAAAGAAGTACAGCCTGACAATCGGCCTGTTGAATCATAAGTCCGACTCCCTGCTGATCGGTTATCAAGGCATCTACACCCTCTATTTCCCTGTTCCCTTTGATGGGTCCCATCAGAGAATAAATTTCACCGCCATGAACTTGTTTTGCCGATAGAAGAATAGGGAAGCGTATAATTTCCCGTATCCGCTGCCTGTTTGCAGATACTGTTTTCTTCTCCTCTCCAACCCCATAGCTTACATTCATAGAGTTGAAAGGAACCGTACCGGAGCCGCCATGTCTATTAAAGAATCCATACCTGCAGCCAATTCCATGGGACGGGCCACACTGTCTTACTGTCCTTTGATTATTACAATGCTCGTTCATAGTAGTCTATTCGGAAACTTCATAACTCAATATAAATTCCGGAATGGAAAAGAGTGAGAAAAGTGCAGAAATAAAAAATGGGAATATCCACCAGTGGCAGACATTCCCATAAAGATTTCACAAAAAATCAGGCTTAATCGAATTTCTTAGAAATAAGCCTCAAAGGTAAGATAGATCTGGTCAGCTTTTTCCACCGGATCCTGTCCCATCATCTGTAATTTGCCAAGATCCCCTCGATCGCCTAAATCGTACGCCATCATATTCCAGTCACCGGAACCGAAATAGTCATACTCATAGTGCTGGTAGCCCAGACGCATAAAGGTTTTAGCATATTTAGATACTTTCTCGCCAGTGGGCAGATCCCAGATTGTATATATCTCATATACCTGACCACGTGTTGCAAGCTTGGACTGATAGATTTCATCGTGTCCCGGAGACATTGCCAGCCAATATTGCGAGCCATAGTTGAATTCAGCCCCAAATTTCCAGCCGGCCTCTTCGAGATCATATCTCAAACCAGCGTAAAAGGAATAGCCATCTTCATCATTGGTATTGGTATGACCACTGAAAGGATCGTTGAACAGTCCGTCATTGTCGGGCATGGTTCTTGACCAGCCACCGGAGACAAAATAGTTAAAACCGGCAATTTTATCTTGATACACTCCCGAAGTATGCAGAATATCACCAAGATTCTTTCTCTCGCCCATGCCACTCATATCACCAAAAGCCTGGTTAATGATAGGATCCTGGAAATTCGGATAATTGAAGACGTCCATTGCCAGAAAACTCTGGACATAGGCAAAACGATCACCTTTCTTCATGATATCCCAGCTGAAACCACCAAAGTCCATATCTTTGATGTTGTTGGTGCTGTCGTCCACAAGACCGGCCTCAAATCCACGGCCATAACAGAATCTCAGCTTTCCTGTGCCGAGACTCTCCGCACCCCAGTTCCAACCGTAACCGAGTGACAAGCCGTCAAAAGGCCAGTCCATGAAGGCCATCGGTGTTGCCAACCTCTCATCCGACCCCAGTCTCATCTGCCCCGGAGGACCGTCAGTTGTCGGCCTGCGGCCAATTGAGAACCAGATGGGGGCGCCGCCAATATTATTCCAGTTGACAAAAGCACGATCCACATAGAGTGCGCTGGAGCCAATCGGGGTGCGGGTAACATTACCATCAAAAACCGGCCACATGGCACCGCTTTCATCTGTAAATGCAGACTGGTTGCCCCAGGTCTTATACATTGCCAGCCGTCCCTTGAATTCAACATTTTCCGTAGCCTTCACCCTCATGTTAAGACGAAAGCGGTTGGTTAAGACAGATTCATTATCAAGGGTTCGACCAAAGACCGTATCAGCGCTGTAATAATCGAGCCTGGCGCGGTAATCTCCATAGAATTTAAACCGTGCCGCCAGATCCCAATCCTCTGACCGTTCATCCAGATCTTCGAAATCCTCGTCAAGAATTCCAACATTTTTGTCCAGGGCTTCAACATTTTCAGCAAGTGCTTTATTCATCTCCGACTGGGCTGCCATGGCCGCCCGCAATTCGTCGAGTTGCCTGCTCAATGCCTCAATCTTCTGTTCCATGTCCGCTACATTCGGACTGCCTCCCGCCAGTGACAAAGCCGGTAGAGCCAACATACCTGCAAGTGCCATTACGGAAATCTTTTTCACCATAGTCTCACCTCCCCTATTAAATTTTTCTCTTCTCAAACTTTGAACAAAACCTGCATTTCTTACTGAGATGCAAAGAACTTCCCGTAATTAAGAAAAACAGTATTTAATGTAATTCAGAATTACTATCCTACTCTGTCATATTTGTCAACATAGTATAAAAATTTATACCACCTTTTTTCTGGCTCAATTTTTTGTTTTATCCTCAAATTGTCCGGTGCATTCCCAAAATGGACAGTAAAGTGACTATAGTAAAACCGAACTAACAAGGGTAGACTGAATAAAAATTGTTTCCGGATGAAAACCTGACAACCTCAATCATACCAACCTCAGGCTGAAATGAAAACTCCAATTGTCATGGTCGCTTTCGGCACCACTTCCAATGCTATCACAACATACCGGCATATTGGCGAAAAAGTCAAAGAACATTTCCCTGACCATAAAATTTTCTGGTCATTTTCCTCACGTATTATAACAGAGCGGCTCCAGTGGGAGGGCCAGGAAAAGGCTCAACTCCCCGAAGAGCTCTTCTGTCGTTTGGCAGAGCGGGGTTACACAAGTGCAGTGGTGCAGTCACTCCACCTCTTTCCAGGAACAGAGTTCAGCTCTCTCAAGACGGTCATGGAAAGAGCGGAATTGAGCTGTATCCCCGGCTCCCCCCTTATCAGTTCACCAGAGGATTATACGGAAATCTGCCGGGTATTGCAGCCATTCATGTCCACATCCCCCGAAAAAGCAACTCTGGTTCTGGGTCATGGCACTTACCACCCAACCTGGACTGCTTATTACTGCCTGGAAGCATTTCTCAGGCGTCGATTTGGCCAGCACATCTTTGTCGGGGTTGTTGAAAAATACCCGGAGTCAAAATCTCTGGTGGATGAGATCAGTGCAGCCGGCTATAAGAAGGTGCATATCATCCCCTTCTTTCTTGTTGCAGGAATGCACTACAGAAGGGATATTGCCGGAGATGATGAATCCTCGTGGCGGACCCGGTTTATAAAAAGAGAGATAAACATTGAAACGATGGATCATGGTCTTGGTATGCTGCCTGGCTTTGATAAAATCATAATAAGACATATAGAAGCTGCAATCAGGAAGAATAATATCCTGTGATGGCACAGATACAGCTTTCGCTCTTTATAGAGCTGATTACTGCCGATCCCGCGATTTGCTGCACTTGAGGGAGAGGTAAGGGTGATAATGTTGAAACACTGCCTTAGGGAACTTCCAGTTTTATTTTGAGTGTTTTTACAGAACTGTTGAGCAGAAGAGACACCCAGGAGAGACAAAAACAGCAACTGTATTTCATTGTATAAACCTCCTGGGGGAGGATAATTAATCGGAATTACTCCATTGCCTTTTTGGCATCTCCAGCTGCTTTCTCTGTTGCCTCTGCAGCATCATGTGCCATGTCTTTAGTTGCTTCCTCTGCCTTATGTGCAGCCTCTTTACTAGCATCGACGACATCACCGGCTGCCTCTTTTGTCACTTCCACCGCCTTGTCCATAGATTCTTTTGCTTTATCCGTTGCAGCTTCCCGTTCGTCCTGACTGCAACCCACCATACCCATCAGCATCATGCCAACTGCCACCACAAACAATTTTTTAACCATTTTCACACCTCATTAAGTTGAAATCTGCCCTTTGCTCACAATCCTGCCGTCAGAATTGACATTGACAAAAGCAATATTGATTCTAAGTGGCTGCCCTCACATCCTCACGAGTCTTGACCAGCACCCAGATAGCGTAAACACCAATTGCTGTTCCCAGAGGGACATTCCCCAGGTTCATAATTGCCAGAATCCACAAGGCAATTCTGGCCCATCCCTTTCCTGCCTGAAACCCGCGACCGGTAAATATGTGGAGAATACCGAGCAGGGCAAGAGGAAATAGAATCATCACCCCGGTCAGCCCGGCCGGCAGAAGAGCAACGTCTTCTGTCTGGATTTCATTTGTCACTGCCATCAAACCCATTACGCCGATAAAGGCTGTTGCCAGCAAATAAACTATACCCAATGCAATAAAAATCCAGCTGACGATACGAATGTGTTTTTCCATGTTTTGGCATGCTCCATAATTTACTGTTACTGAACCCGGCGGTGATTAAATAAAAAAGAGTGCGGTTTATTTGACATACCCCTTCATTGATAATCAATACCGGTTACAGTATTGATTCAGTTTTATATTGTCAAGAGAAGGAACCGCACGTGGAGCAGGTGTGTAGAAAAAATTTTCGCCTCACGTATGAAGCTTTTAATTTCTCATATAAATGCGCCAATACTGACAAACACTGATTGACACATTCCAAATCAGTAACCACTATGTACGGTGCATAATCACAAAACTTTCAAACTACGACACAGGGAGGAAAACATGACACAAAAAGTTATTTCCACAGATAAAGCACCCGGGGCAATTGGCCCCTATTCTCAGGCAATTAGTGCTGGCAATCTTCTCTTCATCTCCGGCCAGCTACCTATAAATCCGGCAGACGGAAAAATGATTGAAGGAGCTGTTGATACAAAAACTCATCAGATCCTTAACAATGCAGCAGAGATCGCCAGGGAAGCTGGTACTGATCTCACCCATGTTGTAAAAACCACCATCTTTTTAACGGATCTGGCGGACTTTCAAACAGTAAATACAGCCTACGGCGAGCACTTTCCGGAAGCACCGCCTGCCCGCTCAACTGTACAGGTCGCTGCTTTACCACTTGGATCCAATATTGAGATAGAATTTATTCTGAGCATTTAAAACAAACCTGCGTAATACGGAGAATAATTCTATGAAGTTCACGGTTAAAGATATCCTGGATATGGAGGTCACTCTCGCTCTTGGATGCACGGAACCCGTTGCAATTGCACTTGGTGCTGCCGCTGCCGCATCACTCCTTCCTGAAAAAGAGTTTGACACCATCGAGATCTGGATTGACCCGAATATCTATAAAAACGGTATGGCTGTCACAATTCCAGGGAGTGGTGATATGCAGGGCCTTGATACTGCGGCGGCACTTGGAGCCTGTGGAGGAGATCCTGACCGTGGACTTGAAGTACTTGCAAGTCTTGATGACGATACAATAAAAAAAGCCTCACAGCTTCTCAAGGCGAACAGTGTTACTGTACATCTTCGCGAAGAGAAGGGCCTCTATGTTCAGACAAAAATAACAGCGGGAGAAAACATCGCTGAATCACTCATTGTCGATCTCCACAGCAATATAATCAGTCTTAAATTAAATGGAAAAGAAGTACAGGATTCTCCACTTCTCTCAAAAGCGAGGAAAAAAGGTGGACAACATCCACTGGCGGAACTTGAAACCTGGTTAAGAGAACTTACTCTTGCGGAAATTTTAGAACTGACCGGCGATCTGGATGAAGATGACCTTAACTTTCTCGAAGAGGGGGTAACCCACAATCTCGCCCTGGCGGAGCATGGCCTGAAATACGGTACCGGACTGGGGATAGGTAAAGCAATTGACCGTCTCCTGAAACAGAAACTCCTGACAAAAGACATGGCCACCTCGGCAAAAAGACTGACCTCGGCGGCGGCAGATGCACGTATGGGAGGCGTCAACCTGCCGGCAATGAGTTCTGCAGGGAGTGGTAATCATGGCCTCACCGCCATCCTGCCTATCTGGGCGGTGAAGGATTTTGTCGATCATGACCGGGAGACCATCCTCAGGGCCATAGGCCTCAGCCACATTATTACTGCCTATGTGAAGGCTCACACGGGCAGGTTATCTGCAGTCTGCGGTTGCTCTGTTGCTGCAGGAGCGGGTGCTACCGCAGGTATCACCTATCTGATTGGCGGAGATGTAGGCCATATGGAAGGAGCGATCAAAAACATCATGCATGATCTGGCTGGCGTCATATGCGACGGAGCCAAGGCCGGCTGTGCAATCAAACTCAATACTGCGGCGGGTGCAGCAGTACAGGCCGCACTCTTTTCCCTCCAGGGGATAAATGTCCAGGATACCGACGGTATCATCGGCTATTCCACCCAGAAAACTATTCAAAATATGGGTGAACTCAGTCATGATGGTATGGTCGAGACAGATAAAACCATCCTGAAGATAATGCTGGAAAAACAGCTGGCCTCAAAAGAAAAATAGTTCCAATTCTCCCACATCTTTTCCTCCATCCTCTCTGCTTGCACCTGACACCGCTTCGCTGTTAAAAGCTATATAGGCTAACTATCATATAAAGGTGCTATCACTAAAGACAGGTGATAGCACCTTCGTGACATCACAGATCTTTTAAACGACAAGTGGAAATTTTGCGTAAACCATTTAAATAGTGTAGATTAAGGCTACCTTTTACGTTCCAATATCATATCGCTATGCGGGGAAAACGTCAATGTTGAGCCATATGAAAAAAGCTGTGTTTTATGCCTTGATTGCCGGAATTTTCAGTTTTCATCCTTATACGGCACATGCAGCAACAGATCTTGATAATAACGGCCGTGCTATTGTAGAAAAAGCCTTCGATTACTGGCGCGGCATGAGTTCCGTTGCCCGTTTTGCAATGACCATCCATCGTCCCGACTTTGAAAGAACAGTAGTTATGCGAGGTTGGACCAAAGGAAGGCAGAATGCTCTTTTTTTTGTTGAAAAACCAGCCAAAGATGCCGGTAACGGAAGCTTAAAAAAGGGCAGGGAGATGTGGAGCTATAACCCGAAAATCAACCGGGTTATCAAGTTGCCTCCATCAATGATGAGTCAGTCATGGATGGGCTCCGACTTTTCCAATGATGACCTGGCTAAATCGGACAGTATGCTCGATGATTATACCCATACGGTTAAAGGGAAAAAGGTTGTTGCCGGTTTGACAATATATTCCATCGAGGCACTTGCCCGGGAAGACGCCCCCGTTGTCTGGGGAAAACAGGACCTTGTCATACGTGAGGACGGAATTCTCCTCAAACAGTCTTTCTATGATGAAGATATGATCATGGTCAAAGAGATGCGTGCTGAAGACATCCAACAACTCGGCGGGCGGCTGTTTCCACGTATATGGACCATGCAGAGGATAGATGAAAAAGATCGTTACACCAGACTGGAATACCTGGAACTCAGCTTCGGTGACGATCTTGAAGACCGCTTGTTTACCCTTGCCAGCCTGAAAAACAGGAGGCGTTGATCGTGGGAGATTTCCTGCTGGCCTGGCGCAATATCTGGCGCAACACCAGGCGCTCTGTCCTGACTATACTGGCAATCGTTTTTGCCACGTCCCTGCTGGTATTTATGCTCTCTTTTCAATTTGGTGCCTATGACGATATGATCGATTCCTCGGTCCGCCTCAGCACCGGACATCTCCAGATTCAGGCTCAAGGCTACCAGGACAGGCCCAACATTCGCAAAGTAATTGAGAACCCGAACCGTTTACTGGCAATGGTAACGAGACTTGCTGGTGTTGAAGACGCTAGTATCCGCTCGGAAACTTTCGCTCTCGCAGCAGGACCTGAGAGAAGCAGGGGGATTATGATAACCGGTGTCATCCCTGATAATGAAACCGGTATCTCCTCACTCCCCGGCCAGATCAAAAGTGGCAGATACCTGCTCAATGAGGACTCAGGAGTTGCGGTTATCGGATCTCTTGCCGCAAAACGTCTGCAAATAGATATTGGTGACGAGTGTACCCTGCTCGGCCAGGGTCGGGACGGCTCGGTGGCGGCAACCATTATCAGAATTGTCGGTCTATATCGGACAGGAATTGATGAATTTGACCGAACAACAATGCAGATCCCCTTGTCAGACTTCGATTCGGTTTTCAGCATGGCGGGTGGAGCACACCGTCTGGTGATGATAGCGGATCATCTTGCTGATGCAGGCCGCATCGCCACAGCGGTTCGCCCGGCACCTGAAGCCACGGGGCTGGCAGTGCTGACCTGGGATCAACTGAGTCCCGGCCTGAAGCAATCAATTAAGCTGGATCTGGTCGGGGGAATCATCATGTATGCTATCCTGGTAATTGTGGTTGCTTTCAGCATCCTCAATACCTTTTTCATGGCAATTTTTGAACGGACCAGGGAATTTGGAGTACTGATGTCAATCGGTACAAAACCAATGAGGCTTGTGAAACTGATGCTGCTGGAATCAATGGCAATGACCTCTATCGGCCTTGTAACAGGAACTATCCTCGGTATTGCTGTTACTCTGATCTTTTCCCATTACGGTATCAGCATGGGGGACAGCGGTGAACTCATGGCCCAGTACGGCATTGCAGACCGACTTTATCCTCACCTGTCACTGGCATCAGTCACCATCGGACCGGTGATTATCGCTGTTGTCACTTTTATAACTGCACTCGTACCTGCAATGAAAATTCCACGCATGCGCCCGGTTGAAGCAATGCGTGCCTGCTGAAGAAAACAGGAGACAAAAGAGAATGGATATCCCTGTTGCCTGGCGAAATCTCTGGCGTAACCCACGCCGCACATTTATCATTTTGACAGCTATTGTGATCGGCATCGCCAGTATGGTCGTCCTTTCCGCCCTCAGCCGCGGTACCATGGAGGGAATGGTGGACAATGCGATCGATAACCTTGTCGGTCATATCCGCATTCAGGATCCGGAGTATCGCGTAGATCCCTCTATCACCAGAAGAATCGACCTGCCGCAACAGCTTATCTCAGAGATAGAACCGCTCCTGCCCCCCGGCAGCCGTATTGCAAGACGCATCAAAATTGATGGTATGTTGAGTACAAGCAGGGAACATATTGGTGTTATCATTGTCGGAATTGTTCCGCAGGATGAAGCGGGTGTTTCTTTTATCGGCAACCCCGTTTACCAGGGAAGAATGATCACGGTGGATGAATCGAACGGACTGATTGCAGGTGAGGCACTGCTTAAGCGTATCGGTGTCAAAGTGGGAAGGAAGGTCGTCCTCATGAGTCAGAACCACGATTTGGAAAATGTCTCCAAGGCCTTTAGAATCAGGGGAACATACAGGACAGAGCTTGCTCAGACTGAAAAAGTATACGTTTTTGTACCACTTCCTGCTCTGCAGAAAATGGTTGGAGTCAGTGACGGGGTGACCGAAATCAGTATCAACACTGGACAAAAAAATAACAGCCGGAACATGGATCTTGACGGGCTCGTCTTCAGACTCAATGAAAAAATCAAAGGCAGCGGATTTCTCGCCGAGGACTGGCATCAGATGCTGCCGGCCCTCAGCGCCTATCTCGAAATGTTTGACGGCTATATGTTGATCTGGTTTGTGGTTGTATTTATAGCCATGGGTTTCGGACTGGTAAATACCATGCTGATGGCAGTGTACGAACGGATGCGGGAGTTTGGACTCCAGCGGGCGCTCGGCATGCGTTCAACCCGGATTATCGTTATGGTCATGACTGAAATCCTGCTGCTTCTGGCCCTCGGTTCACTTCTGGCAAACGGATTTGCATTTTTTCTGATCAAAGTTCTTTTGCGCTCAGGCATAGATCTTTCAGTCTTTGCTGAAGGCACTGAGGTGTGGGGAATTAACCGTATCATTGTTCCTGTGATTTCAGCATGGGATGTGTACGCGGCAAATGGTGTTGTACTTGTTCTGGGCCTGCTTGTGGGCCTTTACCCTGCCCTGCGGGCTGCACGTTTCAGCCCGGTGGAAACCATGAGACATCTATAACACCTATGGCGTCGTAAAAACTCTCCATCTGCTTCGTTGCTACAAATTTTCTACCATTACGACGTACTCTTGTACGCCGTAATGATAGAAAATTTACGCGCCTCACATATGAAGTTTTTTACTTAGCCATCACACATTTAAAGCTTTTACAAAATTGGCAACAATTTCCGTAATAAATGATATAAATGTTGTTTTTGCTAACAACCTATTTGACTAACACCCATGAAATGAATTTCACAACAAGACATGAAAGTAATGTAACCGGGAT